>VGJG01000072.1 GCA_016867615.1 Candidatus Aminicenantota bacterium
TGTACGCCGACACGGCCGACGTCGTCTTCACCCTGAGCGACGAGGACATCACCATCGAGATCTCCGACCGGGGACCGGGCATCGCCGACATCGACCTGGCCATGCAGGAGGGGTACTCCACGGCCACGGACGAGATGCGGCAGATGGGCTTCGGGTTCGGCATGGGCCTGCCCAACATCAAAAAGAACTCGGACGAGTTCCGCATCGAGTCCGAGGTGGGCAAGGGGACGCGGTTGTCTTCCGTGATCAAGCTCAGCGACGGCACATGATGACCCACGGCTTCCGCATCGACCGGGACAAGTGCCGGGGCTGCCTGTCCTGCATGCGCGCCTGCCCCACCCACGCCATACGCGTCCGGGAGGGGACGGCCCGTTACGTCCCGGAAAAGTGCATCGATTGCGGGTCGTGTTTGACCGCCTGCCCCTCGGGCGCCATCACCGCCACGACCTGGTCCTTCCAGGACAGGGACAAGTTCAAGTTCAGAGTGGCCGTGCCCTCGCCCGTGCTTTTCGGCCAATTCCCCGCCGGGGTGACTCCCGGCCAAATCGTCTCCGGGCTCCTGTCCCTGGGATTCGACGCGGTCTGGGACTACGGCGTGGACCTCATCATGACCAGCCGGGCCGTCCTGCATTATGTCGAGAGCTGGAAGGGCCCGTTCCCGCTCATCTCCGTCTCCTGTCCGGTGGTCGTCAGACTGGTCCAGGTTTCCTATCCCCGCATGATCGACCAGCTCATCGACCTCCAGATACCCCGGGAAATCGCCGGCCGGGAGATCAAGCGCCGCTATTCCCGGGAGCTGGGCCTCCTTCCCGAGGAGATCGCCGCGGTCTACATCACTCCCTGCCAGGCCAAGACGATCTCCATCATCCAGCCCGCGGAGGGCGTCAAGAGCCACTTGGACGGCGCCCTGGGGATTTCCGAGGTCTACAACCCCATCCTGACCGCCGCCAGCCGCGACAAAAACGCCAAGCCCCCGGAGGCGCCCAACGTCGTCCGCAACTCCACCTTCCTCGGCTGGTCGGCCAGCGAGGGCCTGGGCCGGAGCCTGACCCGGCACAATTATCTCCATGTCACCGGGCTGGACAACATCATCCAGGTGTTCGAGGACATCGAGAAGGGGAAGCTGCGGAACGTGGAATTCCTGGAGGCCCACAGCTGCTGGAGCGGATGCATGGGCGGAAACCTGACCGTGGCCAACGTCTACGTCACCCTGAGCAAGCTCCATTCCCTGGTCGGTGACCTTCCGGAGATGGACTCCGAGACCCTGGCCGAGGTCAGCCGCCGTTATGCCCTGGAGGACTTCTCCCTGAAGGGAGAGGTCAAGCCCCGCCCCCTGAAGGGGCTGTCGGGCGATCTCAAGGAGAGGGTGCGGCTTCTCCAGGAGGCCGAGGCCCTGCTCAAGACCCTCCCCGGCCTCAACTGCGGGTTGTGCGGGGCGCCGACCTGCAAGGAGATGGCCAAGGACATCACCCTCGCGGAGGCCGTCAAGACCGATTGCATCTTCTTCTCCAAGGAGAAGCTGAGCGCGCTCTACAAGAGGCTCAGTCTCCGCGACCGCTGAGAGGGCGTCGCCTCCCGGGCGGTGCGTCGCCCGCGCCGCTCCCGGTCGCGCCCGCCAGCCACAGACGACGGAGTCGGCCGAACTCCCGGGGGGAAAGCCTGCGGCGGTCCAGCAATCCCGCGGCCCGCCTTTGCTTCAAGGCCTCGTACAGGACGACTCCCACCGAGACCGAGAGGTTCAGGCTCTGCACCATGCCCAGCATGGGGATCTTGACCCGGACGTCCGAGAGCTCCAACGCTTCACGGCTGGCCCCCTCGGATTCATTGCCGAAGACCACGGCCGTGGGCCGGGTGAAGTCCAGGCTCTCGTAATCCACGGCTTCCTCCTCCAGACACGTCACGGCGATGGAGAGCCTTTTATTCCTCAGTTCCTTCAGACAGTTCGACAGGGAAGCGTGGGTGCGGATGTCCAGCCATTTGTCGGCCCGGGTGGAGATGGCGGCGTTGAGCGGCCAGGCCTCCGGGCCGGGGTTGACGAGATGGACGTGAAGGACTCCCGCGGCGTCGCATGTCCGGAGCACGGCCGAGGCGTTGTGGGCGTTGGTTGCCGACTCCAGGACGACGTGCAAGTCGGGTTGGCGGCGCGAGAGGACGGTCCGAACGCGCTCGATCCTCCTGGCCGTGGCCACGGGCTCACTATATCAGAGAGGCGAGGGGAGGTGAAGCAGGAGCTTGGCGGCCATGACCAGCCAGAAGACGGCGGTGCCGATGAGGGCGCGGTGTTCCCGGTTCCGGCCGTACAGCTCCCAGGAGAACGGAGCGCCTTTGCCCCGCCAAGGCCGGCGGAAGGGAAAGAACAACGGGACGAAGCGCCGGTATTCGTCGTATTCGCCGGGGAAGAGCTTCTTCATTCTCTCCCGTTCGACGTGGATGATGGCCGGGTAGAAGACCAGAAAATAAACGGTGAAGATCGTCCCCACCCACGGGGAATGGCTGCCGACCGAGAGGCTGACGCCCAGGATGAGGTTTCCCAGATAGAGCGGGTTGCGGGTGTAGCGGTAGGGGCCGGAAACGGCCAGGGATTTGTCCTTTCTCAAATGGCCGGAAGCCCAGGCCCGGACCGCAAGCCCGGCCAGGGAGATCAGGACGCCGATGCCGATCGAGACGGCGGTCGGCTCGGCCAGCACGAGGACGAGGAGGAAGGCGAAAAACGCCGTCCTCACCCGCCAGCGGTAGACGGACCGGAGAAGGCCGCTCTCAGACACGAGGCGCCTCCGCGAGTCGCGCCTCGGCCAGGACGACGACCTCTTCCGGGGTGATAAGGCGCATGCACTCCGGCTCGGGACAGGCGCGGCGATAGCAGTGGCTGCAGGGCAATTCATGAAAGGCGGCCGCGTCTTTACCGCGGAAAGGACCGTTCCGGCCGGGCGTGGTCGGGCCGAAGAGCCCCACCACCGGCACGCCCAGGGCGCAGGCGGCCTGGAGGGCGAACGTGTCGCCGCTGAGGACCAGGCGGCTCTCCTTGATCAAGGCCAGGATTTCGACCACGTCGAAGAACGGGGAGACCGGAACGCCGGACGCCCGGCCGGCCTCCTCGGCCAGCCGCTTTTCCCCGTCGTTTCCCCAAAGAACGAGCGGGAACCGGCCCCCGGACTTCAGGCAGCGGAGGACCCCCGCCCAGCGCTCGGGAGGCCAGCGCTTCGACGGCCAGGCGGCGCCCACGTTGCACAGGATGAGTTGCCGGCCGTCATCGTAGCCCAGCGGACGGAGAAGGCCGCGGACGCGTTCCGATAGGGAGGCCGGAACGGCCAGGGGGAAGTCAAAATCCGTCTCCCGGATTCCCAGGCAGGAGAGGAGATGGAGGTTCTTCTCGATGACGTGGCGGAACTCGGGAAAGGGGGCGGCCGTTTGATTGTAAAAAACGCCGGCCAGCGGCTCCCGCAGGTTCGTCCGGGAAAAGCCGATCCGGCGGCCGGCGCCCGAGAGGAGGGCGATCAGTCCGGACTTGATCAGCCCCTGAAAGTCCAGGGCGATGAGGCCCTTGCCGCGCACGGGCATCAGGGACTTTCTCCATCCCCTTTTTTTCAGGACGATGATCCGGTCCAGGCCGGGCACCAGGCGGAGGATTTCCCCGCCCCGCGGCTCCACGGCCCAGGAAATGTGCGCCTCGGGCCGACACCGCCTCAGCGCGGAAAAAGCCGGGAGGGCGTGTATGATGTCCCCCAGGGAGCTGAGCCTGACGATAAGAAATTCGCTCTCGCCCGAGGCGATGCGGCCGATGATATCGCTCGTGTTCCTGACCTTGGGACCGCCGGCGATGGCCGTCTGCGCGCCGATCTTTTTCGTCGTCTCCCTTTCCGGCACCGTATCCGGGGCGTAATCGGAGCCCTTGGCATGGACGTCGGGCCTCAAGGCCAGGAGGACCTGTTCCACGTTGGGCTCGTCGAACAGGACGATGTGGTCCACGCTGGAGAAGGAGCTCAGGATCTCGACTCGCTCCTCCTGGGACAGGACGGGCCGTCCGGGCCCCTTGAGCCTCCGCACCGAGGCGTCGGAGTTCAGGGCCAGGATGAGCACCTCGCCGCGCGAGCGGGCCTCCCGGAGATAGCGCACATGGCCGACGTGAATCAGGTCGAAGCAGCCGTTGGCCAGAACGACCTTGCGGCCTTTTTCTTTCTCGGCGGCGGCGATCTCCCGGAGCCGGTCCAGGGACTGGAGCTTGTTCACGGTTCGGTCGAGACCGCCTTCTTGAGCTCGTCGAGACCCACGGCCGCGGTTCCCTTTTTCATGACCGCCAGACCGCCGGCGATGTTGGCCAGGAGGGCCGCTTCGGCGAAGGCCGCCCCGCAGGCCAGGCTCAGGGTGAAGACGCTGATGACCGTATCGCCGGCCCCGGTCACGTCCACGATGTGGGTCGTGCCGTGCACGGGTATCAAAAACGGCGGACGGTTTTTCTCGAAGAGGGCCATGCCCCGCGAGCCGCGGGTGATGAGCAGGGCGTGCGCGCCCAGTCGCGACAGCAAGCTCCGGCCGGCGGCCAGAAGCCGGCGGGCGTCGTCTCCGATCTCGGACCGGGCCGCTTCGGCCGCCTCGGGCTCGTTGGGCGTCGCGGCCGTGACGCCCGGGAAGCGGAGAATCCGGAACCGGGAATCGAGGGTCACGGGCCGGCCCGCCTTTTTGAAGCGGGGCAGGACGCGGCGGAAAATTTCTTCCTGAACGGTCAGGTAGTCGTAGTCCGAAATGAGGAGCGCCCGGCAGCGGCGCGCCGCGTGCGTCAGCTCCCGGACCATGGATCCGCGGATCTCGGCCGAATCCGGGACGCGGCTTTCCCGGTCGAGGCGTAAGATCTGCTGCTTGCGCGTGTTTTCCTCGCCCGCCAGGATGCGCGTCTTGAGGGGCGTTTTGTACCCGGTACGGACCTGGACGCCGTGTAGGGGAATGCGATTCTTCTTGAGAATGTTCAGGACCGTCCGTCCGGCCTCGTCACGGCCGACGACGGCCACGGGGTGCGGTTCGGCGCCCAGGGCCTTGAGGTTGAGGAGGGCGTTGCCCGCTCCGCCGAGCGTGAACTCGCTTCCGGCGTGGCGCAGGATGAGCACCGGGGCTTCGCGCGACACGCGGCGCGTCGTGCCGAAGAGGTATTCGTCCAGGATGAGGTCCCCCCAAACGGCCACGGGCCGTCCGGGAAAGGAGGAGAGGATCTCCAGGAGGCGCCCGGAGCGGACGGCCGATGTCCCGATTCGGCTCTTTGCGGCGGCGGCTTTTTTCATGTCGAAAAGAGGAAAGGGATTCCCCGTCGGAATCGAGCCTGAAAGTATCGTAATCCCCGGACCTTGTCAAGACGAAGCCCGATTCTGTCCCCGGCCGGCCGGTCCGCCGGGACTCCGCGATGCGGGGCGGAGGCGCATTGATTGACCGCCGGAGCGGAACATGCTAAAAAGGGGCCGCGCCGGAGTGGCGGAACTGGCAGACGCGCCGGACTCAAAATCCGGTCCCTGGCGACAGGGGTGTGGGTTCGATTCCCTCCTCCGGCACAAGGGAATTCCGTTGACCGTTAAATGATGCCGGACCGCTTGGTTTTGGCGGCGGCCAGAAGTCCGGCTCCCAGAAGACAGACCAGGCTGCCCAGAAGAAGCCTCTCCTGAAGACTGAGTTGGATGATCCAATCAAGCAGCGTTGCCATGTTAGCCGATCTTTAGTCGCCGGCTCTCCGCCCCCCTTGAAATAAAAATGCGGGCCTTTGTCTCAAGAATCCGGGGAGGCTCCCTATTGTGTTGTCCCGCAACGATTATCGGTTTTCGGGACGATTCCAAGCCGATTTCGAAGAAGCTCCCGGGGCGGCGCCGAAACGGTATGGCAGGCGGGGGCGTCATCGTTGCGGGGTATTGCAAATTTACAAAAAAAGATTTATATATTTTTCAAATAGGCATGATTTGCAATGCCGCAAATCTCATCCAGGAGGGACGACATGACGGATCAGGATGAAAAAAAGCCGGACGACCTGAAACACGACATGCCCGAGGAGCCGAAATCCTATGATGATTTTCGGTCCCTCTGGCCGCCGGCGGAACCTGTTCTCCCGGTGAAAGCTCCGCCCAAAGCGAAACCGAAACCCAAAGCCAAGCCGAAGAAGAAAGCGAAAGCCAAGCCGAAAAAGAAAGTGACGCTCAAACCCAAGAAGAAGGCCAAAAAGGCCGTAAAACCCAAGAAAAAAGCAAAGGCCGGAAAGCCGACGAGGAAAGCGGTCAGAAAAACCGCGAAGAAAGCCAAAAGAGCGAAACCGGGCAGAAAAAAAACCCGCCGTTAAGCCCTTTTCCGACCTGAGCCCGGAAAATGAGTGCGGTTTTTCGTCTCACAATTCCCTTATCTTAGTCATCCCTGGAGAAGAAGCGCTGCCGGGGGGAGAGCTCCTTGGTGGGGGAGCCGCCTCGCCTCCATCAAACTCCCCGGCGGTTGTGTGTCTATCGGGCGACTAGGCGCACTTGTTCCAGCCGCAATGGGGACAAGTGGGGCATTTTTCGTCGGGGAGGACCGCTCCGCAGACCTTGCAGACCGTCTTGAAAAAATCCTTCTCGGCCTTGTTGTTTTCGCCGAGATAGCGCTCCAGAACTTTGGCGATGGCGTCGGGTATGGACTGGACGAGACCGCCCTCGGTGAATACCGGCTCCGAACCCCCGATGCCCTTGAGCTGGGCGATCACCTCCCCGGGCTCCACGCCGCTGCGGAGCGCCAGGGAGATCAGCCGGCCCAGGGCCTCGGCGTCGGCCATGGTCGAATAGCCGCTCTTGCCGATGCTGGCGAAGACCTCGAAGGGACGGTTGTGGTAGTAGCTGATCGTCAGGTACAGGTTTCCGAAGCCGGTTTTGATCTTGTCCGTGACCGAGGGTAAGGAATCCGGCCGTTCCCGGGGGAGTTTTTTTCCGGGACGGGGAGGCGTCTTGTAAAGCACCTGTTCGGACCGGGAGCCGTCCCGGTAGATGGTGATCCCCTTGGTCCTCAGCTCATAGGCCAGCAGGTAGGCCTTCTCCACGTCCTGGACCGTGGCGCCGTGGGGGAAATTGATGGTCTTGGACACGGAGTTGTCCACATGCTTTTGGAACGCGGCCTGCATCCTGATGTGTCCCTCGGGCGGGATGTCGTGGGCCGTGACAAAGTATTCGGGCAGGGCCGCCCCGGGGTTCGCCTCCTTCCATTCCCGGTACAGGGGATGGATGTCCTTGATCTCCCGGTCGAGGATCCGGGAAGTGACCTCGAAGGAAAACACGGGCTCGATGCTCGAGGAGCAGCCGGCGATGCGGGAGATCGTTCCCGTGGGGGCCACGGTGAAGACGGTGGCGTTCCGCATGGCGCCTCCCCGGTAGACCGAGCGGTCGATA
>VGJG01000073.1 GCA_016867615.1 Candidatus Aminicenantota bacterium
TCTGGCTGATGAACACCAGGCCGGCGCGCGCGGCGTCCGCGGTCTCGGGCCACCGCATTTTTTTCGGGGGGATGAAGGTCGTATCGTATCCGCCGGGCTTGGACAGGATGCCCATGCAGTTCCCGCCATTGGCCACGGGCGCGGGCAGCCCCCGGCCCCGGCGGTCGAGGATCATCCGCCTGATTTCGTCCTCGAGGTTTTGCGTGCCCTCCTTCTCGCCCATGCCGCCGGCGATGAGGATCACCGAACGGGCCTTCTCCCCCTTCACGAGGTCCTTCATGACGGCCGGGCTCTGCTCGGCGCCGACGGTCAGGACGAAGAGGTCCACGGGCCGCGGCAGGGCGGCGACATCGGGATAGCAACGGCAGCCGTCGATCGACTCGACGCCGGGCTTGACCACCAGGACGCTCTCGGGAGGAAAACCCTTGGCCAGGATGTTCTTGAGGATGATCCGGCCGAGGTTCATCTTCTCCGAGACGCCGATGATGCCGATGCTCGAGGGCCGCAGCAGGGCGCGGATGTTCTCCGCTGGGCGGCCGGAGAGCGGAGCGTGGCTCCGCGAGAAACGGCAGACGCCGTCCAGGGGCACGAGCCTGCCGCCGCGGACGACGAAGGGATTGACCTCGGCTTCCTCGATGACGAATTCATGCTCCGGCGCGAAGGCCGAGAAATGCGCGGCCAAGTCGTGGAAGCGGCCGACGGTCTCGGCCAGACGGTCTTCCGTAAGCGGCGCGGGCCGGCCGCGGAAAGGCCGGGCGAGCTTGGCCGTGGCGGCCAGCGGCGCGAGGAGGCTCGGGATTCCGGCTTTGTCCAGGAGGTGCGCCGAGGCCATGGCCAGGGCTTCTCCCTCCTTGAGCCTTTCTCCCAGGAACTCGACGTCGAGCCCGCCCGCGCCGACGGTCAGGACAGGACCGAACTCCCGGGAGTTCCGAACGCCGAGAAGCAATTCCTGCCCGAACCCGGTTTTTTCGAATTCCACCTTCTCCATGACCAGGAAGCCGCGGATCGAATCCTCGATTTCCTTTTTTCGCCCGGCGCCATGCGCCGCGCCGGGCCCGCTCTCGAACCGCTCCTCCCACTTCATTAACCGATCCGGCACGCGTTCGAGCATGTCCTCGCAGGCCCGCTCCACATCCCCTGGATCGGCCCGGACAAAGGCCACCCCGCCGACATCGGTCTTGTGCTGGATGAGGGGGGAGACGACCTTGACCACGACTTCGGCGCAGCCCAAGGCCTTGAGGACGCCGGAATCGGGCTTCTTTCCCCTGGGGATGAAAATGCGCCGGGGAGCCGGGATGCCCGCCGCTTCGAGGAGGTCGTAAACTTCGGCCTCGAGGAGAAAGCTCCGTTTCTCGGCCTCCGCCCCTTGGAACAGCCGCACCGCGGTCTCGAAGCGCTTGTCCATGACGAATCCGCCTCAGGAAGAAGCGGCGGCGCGGCCGAGTCGGAACGCCTTGAGGTTGATGTCCGCGAGGTTCGCTCCCCGGGGCTTGAACAGGTTCTCGATGTGCCGGAGCAGGCCGTCCTCCTTCAGCATCAGGAAGGGCGAAGCCGCGCCCAGCATGACCATGTTCTGCGCCCGGGACGAGCCGGCTTCCTTGGCCAGCTTCTCCGAGTCGGCTACGGCGTGCTTCGGAACGCGCCTCAGCCGTTCGAGGATGTCCTCGAGGTCCGGGTAGTCGGGGATGTTGCGGAAGGGTGTGGCGCTCGTCACGACCACCCCCCAGGGGGCGAGGCTGTCCAGGTAGCGGAGGGCCTCCAAGGGCTCGACGCTGAGGATCATATCCGCCCCGCCGCGGGGGATGAGGTCGCTGTAGACCGTCTCGGACGAGAGGCGGAGATGGGACTGGACGGCTCCGCCCCGCTGGGCCATGCCGTGGACCTCGGCCTGCCTGAGGTTCAAGCCCTCGTCCAGGGCGGCATGGTCGATGACGTAGGCGATCGACAGGATGCCCTGCCCGCCTACGCCGGCGAGGATGATGTCCTGCTTTCGCGCTTCCCGGCCTTCCATGTCAGCCCCTCCTCTTCGAGGAATAGGTCACGCACTCCCTGACGGCGACGATAACCGACAGGCCTTTATGGTCGAGCTCCTCCCGGATGATTTGGACGTTGCGTTCGTGGTTCCGCGGCAGGGGCTCGATGACCCTGATGTGCGCGGGCGGCACGCCCGCCCCCTCGATGATCTTCAACAGGCCCGGACCCGTGGCGCAGCTCGTCTGGCCGCCGGTCATGGCCACCGTGCCGTTGTCCAGGATGAAGACGGTCATGTCGGCGTCTGCCCGGGCGGCGCTGAGCAGGGAGGTGATGCCCGAATGCCCGAAGGTCGAGTCGCCGATGACGGCCACGGCGGGCCGGATGCCCGCGTCCGAGCCGCCCCGGGCCATGCTGATGCTGGCGCCCATGCAGACGCAGGTCTGGACGGCGTTGTAGGGAGGGAGCGCGCCCAGGGTGTAGCAGCCGATGTCGCTGAAGACGTTCGACCCGGGCCGGTCCCGGAGGGCTTCGGTCAAGGCCTTGAGGGTGTCGGTGTGGGGGCAGCCGGCGCAGAGCTGGGGGGGGCGTCCGGCGAGCGGCCTCTCCCCCGGCTCGTAGTGCTTGAGAGGCTTGAGACCCATGGCCGTTCTGACGAGGTCGGGCGAGAGCTCTCCGGCGGCGGGGAGCTCGCCGCTCATGCGGCCGAGGATGGTCTTGCCCGGCACGCCGTAGAGGCCCCGCAGCATCCGCTCGATGAGGGGATATCCGTCCTCGGCCACGAGCACGCGCTCCGCATGGTCCGTCAGGCGGCGGATCAGGCTCTCGGGCATGGGGTACGTCGAGACCTTGAGCAGGGAGGGCTCGGTCTCGAGGTCGCGGACGTTCTCCTGGACGTAGTTCCAGGCGATGCCCGAGGCGATGATCCCCAGGCGCCTGTCGCGGGGGTTGAGGGTCAGGGCGTTGAAGGGGGACGCTTCCGAGGCGGCCCGCAGCTCGGGCTGCCGCTCCAGGAGCCGCTGGAACCTGCGGCGGGCATTGACCGGCAGCAGAGTCCAGTCCTGCCATTGCCCGAGCCGGAGAGGATTTTGGGACCGCGCCTCCCTCGGCGCGACGACCGAACGGCTGTGCGAAATCCGGGTCGTGAGGCGGAGCATGACCGGGATGTCGAATTTCTCGGAGAGGTCGAAGGCCTCCCGGGCCATGTCGTAGGCTTCCTGGTGTCCCGCGGGCTCGAAGCAGAAGATCCGGGCGAAATCGGCGTAGGTGCGGCTGTCCTGCTCGTTCTGCGAGCTGTGCATGCCCGGGTCGTCGGCGGCGACGACGACCAGGCCGCCTCCCACGCCGGTCAGGGCCGAATTCATGAACGGGTCGGCGGCCACGTTCAGCCCCACGTGCTTCATCGAAACCAGGGCCCGCCTTCCGGCGAAGGAGGCGCCCAGGGCTTCCTCGTAGGCCGTCTTCTCATTGACCGACCAGACGGCCGTATAGTCGCGCTCTCCGGACGGACGGCGCAGCAGGTATTCGAGGATCTCCGAGGCGGGCGTCCCGGGGTAGGAGTAGGCCGCCGACAAGCCGGCGTGGACCGCCCCCAGCGCGACCGCTTCATCGCCCAACAAGACTTCTGGTTTCATCGCCGAATCCTTTTCCGCCGCTTCCTCCATAATCTGCCCGATTGAGGAGCGGAGGGGATCATTCCTGGTTGAAGGTTAAGGATACCCGCCCCCCGGCGGAGTGTCAAGGCGAGGCTGTCCGGGGAACCGAGACATACTCTACGCTTTTTGGAGTTCACCCCTGTGGGGGACGCCCCCCAGCGAAGGGCAATCCCGCGAAGGGCGCAGGGAAGGCCGGAAAACCGGCCCTTGCCCTAAATCCTAGTAATTATATAAAATTGTGTTGAAATTGCGTTTCGATTCCGGTAAGATGAGGCCTCCCCCGGGTCCGGCCGGGGAGGACGCGACGGAGGACAGTCGATGATCAAACTCTCCACCAAGGGACGCTACGGCACGCGCCTCATGATCAACCTGGCCAACCATTACCAGGCGGGCGAGGAAGCCATCATCCTCAAGAGCATCTCCGAACAAGAGGACATCTCCATCCGCTACCTGGAGCAGATCATCATCCCCCTCAAGATCGCCAAGCTGGTCAAGAGCATCCGGGGCGCGGGGGGGGGGTACACCCTGGCCCGCCATCCCTCGAAGATCAAGCTCTGCGACATCCTGGAGGTTCTCGAGGGCTCCTGCTGCCTGGTGGAATGCGTCGAGGACCCCGAATTCTGCCGTCGCACGGCCTCCTGCGCCGCCCACGAGATTTGGATGGAAGCTTCGCGCGTCCTGAAGAATTATTTCGAAAAGCTCACCCTGCAGGACCTGTTGTCGATATACGAAAAGAAGAAGAGCGAAGCCAAGAGCCACGGCTCCGGCCGTTCCGCGGGCCACTCCTCCTGCGGGCAGGCCCACCGCCGCCGGGCGTCGCGCGGCAACTGACGCTCCGGGCGGTCGATCTTGATCGTTCGTTTTCTCGGCTCCCTCAAGCCGGCCATCTTCATCCTCATCGGACTCCTCATCCTGTCCGTCCTGGGGACTCTCCTCCCCCGCTCCGCTCCCGGGGAGACGGCCGCTCCGGGAAGCCGTCCGTCGGTCCTCCTGGCCGTTCTGAAGCCGGGAGATATCTACCGCTCCCCGCTCTTCCTGGGTCTCCTGTTCCTGTTCAGCCTGAACATCACGGTCTGCACCCTGACCAGGCTGGGCCCGAAAATCCGGCGCGCCACCCGCCCCTCCCTCGAGGCGGACGCGGACGCGTTGCTCGCTTCACCGGACTCGGCCAAGCTGAGGTTTGCCTCCGGACTGCGGGAGGCGGCCGCAGCGGTCGGACGGACCCTCCGCCGCAGGGGTTTCCGTGTCCGGGAGAGCGGCGCTTCGGGCCGCCTGGTCCTGCTGGGCAGGAAGAGGACGGCGGGCCTGTTCGGCCCGGACGTCGTCCACCTCGGGCTGCTGGTCGTCGTCGCCGGCGGGATCGCCAGCGGCCTGGCCGGGTTCCGGACCACGATCGCCCTCGAGGAGGGCCGCACCGAGACCGTACCGCGGGCCGGGATCAACCTCAGGCTCGATAAGTTCGAGGTCGAAACCTATGCCGACGGCTCGGTGAAGGACTGGAAGAGCCGGCTCACCGTTCTTGAAAACGGCCGGCCGATAGGACACGAGACGGTAGAGGTCAATCATCCCCTGTCGCACAAGGGATTTCTCATTTATCAAAGCGGCTGGGCGCCCGTCCGGGAGAGGCCCCGCCTCGGGTTGTCCGTGAGCGGCTACGGCGGCGACGGTTTCCGACGCGACATCACGGCCCGGCCGGGAGAGCCGGCGCCTCTCGGCGAGAGAGGCCTGAGCTTGACCGTCGTCCGGTTCCTCCCGGATTTCGTGATGAACGAGCGGCGGGAGGCCCTGTCCCGGTCCGACGAGCCCCTGAACCCGGCGGCAATGGTGGAGATAACGAAAGACGGCGAAACCGTCCACCGCGGCTGGACGTTCGGCCGGTATCCCGATTATGGGGGGACCCATTCCCGGGGCGATGCGGACTACGGGGTCGCCTTCGTCTCCCTCGACTACGACCTTCTTTCGATCCTCGAAGCCGCCCGCGACCCGGGAGCATCGTTCATCTGGGCCGGATGCGGGCTGGTCATGGCCGGGCTTTTCCTGGCCTTTTACTGGCCGCCGCGGGAGATCCGCGTCCTCATCGAAACCGCGTCCGGACGGACGGTCCTGACCGCCGCCGCTTCCGGACGGAAAAGCCGCGAGGCGCTCTCCGCCGAGTTCAAGAGCCTGGCCGGCGAATGGAAAGGCATGAAATGAGCGAAACCCTCTTTTTCCAAGCGGCCCTCGTCTTCTACGTCCTGTCCGCGGGCGCTTACCTCGTCTTCCAGCTCAATCGGCGCCCGTCCTTTTCCTCCGCGGGCTGGACCGCCGGACTGGCCGGCCTGGCGCTCCACACCGCGGCGCTCGTGCTGCGCACGCTGGCCTCGGGCCACGCCCCGTTCACCAACATGTACGAGTCTCTGTCCTTCCTGGCCTGGTCCTGCCTGCTGGCCTACCTGGTCATGGACAGGCTGTTCCGCCTGCCGCGGGCGGGCTTTTTCCTCCTGCTCATCGTCCTGGCCTTCATGCTGCTGGCCAACTCGCCGCTCATGCCCAAGGACATCAAGCCGCTCATGCCCGCCCTGCAGAGCCACTGGCTGTGGCTCCACGTGTCCATCACCCTCCTCGGCGAGGCCTTTTTCGCCGTGGCGTTCGTCACCAGCATCATGTACCTGTTCGCCTCTTCCAGGCGGAGCAAGGCGCCCGCGGAAAAAGCGGCCGCCGCGGCCGAGAAGCTCGACCGGGTGAGCTACCGTTCGATCGCCGCCGGATTTCCCCTGTTCACCCTGGGCGGCCTCGTCCTGGGCATGGTCTGGGCCCACAAGGCCTGGGGCGCCTACTGGAGCTGGGACCCCAAGGAAGTCTGGAGCCTCATCACCTGGTTCGTTTACGCCCTCTATCTTCACACGCGGCTGGTCATGGGCTGGAAGGGGCGCCGCTCGGCGTTCATCGCCATCCTCGGCTTCCTGGCGGCCTTGTTCACCTATTTCGGCGTCAACTACCTTCTGAGCGGGCTCCACAGCTACGCCTGAGCATCGCGCCGGGCCGCTCCACGACGTTTTGTGTGGCCCTTTACCCCCAGACTAGAATCCATCGCACAATTCGTCATAGAGCTCCACAAGGATTGCCAACGGAAAAAATTTATGTATCATGATAGGAATTCCGGAGACTTCGATGAAGATCAAGCGAAACGTGTTGGGGTTATCGATCACCACCATTGTGTTCGTCGGCCTGCTGCTCGCCCAAAGCCCGAGTTATATCGGCGCCAAAGCCTGCGGCCTGTGCCACAAGACCAAGAGCCAGGGACGCCAGCTTCCCCTCTGGGAGGAAAGCGCTCATGCCCTATCCCGCGCGAATCTCAGGAGCGAAAACGCCAAAAGGATGGTTGAGGATGCGGAGCGGAATCCAAAATGCCTGTCCTGTCATGCTCCTCTTTTCGAAAAGGGTCCCGTCGGCGAAGAAGGCGTGACCTGTGAAGTCTGCCACGGGCCGGGCTCGGTCTACAAGAGCATCCGCTTCATGAACAACCCGCAGGAGGCGGCGAAGAACGGCCTCATCCTCTTCAAGGACGCCGAGGCCGTTAAATCCCTGTGCCTCCGGTGCCACGTCAACGCTCACGGCTTTCCCTTCGATTTCGAGACGGCCTGGGAAAAAATCCGGCACAATCGACCCGGGAAATAGGGCGGGCCGGGCTTCCCGTCGGCCGGGAGGCGGGCTTCAGTCACAGCAGCAGGAAACCTGTTT
>VGJG01000074.1 GCA_016867615.1 Candidatus Aminicenantota bacterium
GCAGAATCCATCTGAAATTTTGGCCGGGATGAATTATCATTCGGAGCCGACCGGCGGCCCGCCCCGGAATTCCCCCCTCGGGCAAGATCGGTTTTTTTTGGCCCCCGGAGGATGGGGAAGGGCGGCGGGTCGGATCAACCGGGGACCGAAACCGTGATGTTCAGACTTAAGGAACGGATGAGAGAGGAGGTGCGGGACCGCCTCTCCGGCTCCTATCCCCTCCAGGACCGCGAGATCGAGCTCATCCCCACCCCCCGGGCGCAGTTCGGCGACCTGGCCCTGACCCTTCCCCTCCAGCTGTCGAAGGAAATGAAGCGCCCGCCCCGCGACCTGGCGCGGGACATGCTGCGGCTTCTCCAGGGCCTGGGGGGCGTGGAGCGCACGGAAATCGCCGGTCCCGGCTACATCAACTTGTTCCTCGACCGCGGGCGGTTCTTCTCCTCGCTCGTCGCCGGTTCGGCTCCGACGCCCGAGCCGGAGGAGCGCAAAGTCGTCGTCGAGCACACGAACATCAACCCCAACAAGGCGGCCCACATCGGACACCTCCGCAACGCCTGCCTGGGAGACGCCCTCGTCCGCTGCCTGCGCCGTCTGGGGGAAACGGTCGAGGTCCAGAATTACATCGACGACACGGGCGTGCAGGTCGTGGACGTCGTCTTCGGGTTCCTGGACATGGAGAACAAGTCCCCGGCCGAGGTCGCGGCCCTGCCGGGCCGGTTCGACTACCTCTGCTGGGACCTCTACACCCGCGTCTCCGCCCACCTGGCCGCCCGTCCCGAGCTCCAGCCGCGCAGGGCCGAGATCGTCAAGCGCGTCGAGCACGGTCTGGGTCCCGAGGCCGCGCTGGCCCGCCACATCTCCCGCCGCATCCTTCGGGCCCATCTGGCGACGATGGCCCGGCTGGATGTCGCCTACGATGTCCTGCCCTGCGAGAGCAGCATCCTCGGACGCCGTTTCTGGGAGAAGGCTTTCGAGCGTCTGCGCGGCAGCGGCGCGGTCACCCTGGCCGCGGAGGGCCCGAACGCGGGCTGCTGGGTCATGTCCCTCGAGGACGACCCGGAGCGCGAAAAGGTCATCGTCCGCTCGGACGGAACGGTGACCTATGTCGGCAAGGACATCGCTTACCAGATGTGGAAGTTCGGACTCCTGGGCGAGGACTTCGGCTACGAGCCCTTCCTCGAGGAGGGCGGACGGACGACCTGGATCTCGACCTCGGAAGCCGGGAGCCCGGAGGCTCCCTCCTTCGGCGGCGCCTCCAGGGTGTACAACGTCATCGATACCCGCCAGGCGTACCTCCAGAAAGTCGTCGTCCAGGGACTCCGGTCCCTGGGCCACGCGCCGCAGGCTGAGAAATCCGTCCACTTCTCCTACGAGATGGTGGCCCTCTCGCCCAAGAGCCTGAAGGAGCTCGACTACACTCCCGGCGAGGACGAGGCCGACAAGGCCTTCCACGAGGTCTCGGGCCGCCGGGGTCTGGGGGTCAAGGCCGACGACCTCCTCGACCGGCTCGAGGAGAAGGCCCTGTCCGAGATCGGGAAACGGAACCCGGACATGCCCGACGGGGAGAAAGCGGACATCGCCCGCCGGATCGCCGCCGGGGCGCTCCGCTATTTCATGCTCAAGTTCTCCCGGAACTCGCTCATCGTCTTCGACTTCGAGGAGGCGCTGAGTTTCGAGGGCGAGACCGGACCCTACCTTCAGTACAGCCTGGTGCGGCTGAACAGCATCTTCCGCAAGCTCGAGGACCGCGGGGGCCTCCCGGCGGAGGCCGTCCTGGGGGAGATGAAACGGAGCGTCCCCCCCCTCGGCTCGCTCTCGCCTGCAGAAAACGACGACCTCTGGGAGCTCGCCGTCCTGGCCTCGCAGCTCGAGGAGGAGACGCGGCGCTCGGTGAGGACGCTCGAGCTCTCCCATCTGGCCAAGTTCGCCTTCAACCTCTGCCAGAGGTCGAACGGCTTCTACCACAAATACCCCGTCCTGGCCGAGGAGGACGCGCGGCTCAAATCCCTACGGCTGCTCGTCCTCGACCTCGTCCGGGAGACGCTCAAGGCGGCGCTGTCGCTCATGGGCATCCCCCTGCCCGGGCGCATGTGAATACCAAGGAGAATCATGAGATGATCGTCGTGGAGCATTTGACGAAAAAGTACGGCGATTTCACGGCCGTCCGCGACCTCAGCTTCACCGTGGACAAGGGCAAGGTCTGGGGTCTGCTCGGGCCGAACGGCTCGGGGAAGACGACGACCATGCGCGTCCTGACCGGCTTCCTCTCAGCCAGCGAGGGCCGGGTCACGGTCGGCGGGTCCGACGTCTTCGAGCGGCCCGACGAGGTCAAGAGGATCATCGGCTACCTGCCCGAGACCGTGCCCCTCTACCCGGAGATGACCGTGTCCGGCTACCTCGGCTTCGTGGCCGCGATCAAGCAGGTCCCGGGACCGAGGCGCAAGGAATCGGTCTCGCGCGCCGTCGAGTCCTGCGGTCTGGAACCCGTCCGGCACAGGCTCGTGCGCAACATCTCCCGCGGCTTCAAGCAGCGTCTGGGCCTCGCCCAGACGCTCATCCACGACCCCCAGGTCCTGGTCCTCGACGAGCCGACGATCGGCCTCGACCCGGCCCAGATCGTCGAGATCCGCCAGCTCATCAAGTCGCTGCGCGGGGAGCGGACGATCCTTCTCTCGACCCACATTCTTCAAGAGGTCAGCCAGACCTGCGACGGCGTGGCCATCATCAGCGAAGGCCGTCTCGTGGCCTCGGCCTCCCTGGAAGAGCTCGCCTCGTCGTTCGGCGGGCGGGAGGGCGTCATCCTCAGGGTCCGGCGCGGCGGCCGGGAAGCCGCTTCCGCGTTCCGCCGGGTCGAGGGCGTGGACCGGGTCGTCCAGGAGGGCAACGAGCTGCGCCTGGAGTGGAACCGGGGCCGTGACCCCCGCGACGGGGTCCTGGAGGTCGTGACCTCCAGGGACCTCGGCCTGCTGGAGATGAGGCCCCTCGCTCCGAGCGTCGAGGATCTGTACCTCAAGGTCGTATCGGGAGGGACCGTCCAATGAGAAACCTGTGGTCGATCGCCAAGCGCGAGCTGGGGGCCTTCTTCGCTTCGCCCATCGCCTACATCGTCGTCTCCGTATTTCTCTTCCTCGGCGGCTCCTTCTTCTACGGCCGAGTGCAGATCTACGAGCTCTACAGCCGGCAGATGATGAGCTACGGCTACGGCCAGGCGCCCAACGTCAACCAGGAGCTCTTCCTGTACTTCTTCAGCTTCAGCCTCCTCGTCCTGATCTTCGTCGTGCCCCTCCTGACCATGCGGCTGTTCTCCGAGGAAAAGAAGACCGGGACCGAGGAGCTGCTCCTGACCTCGCCCCTGTCCGTGGTTCAGATCGTGGGCGGCAAGTTCCTGGCCACGCTCCTGCTCTACGCGGTCCTCCTGCTCGGCTCCGCGGTCATCGTCCTCTTCGGCTTCCTGTTCGGCAACCCGGAAGTGATGCCCGTGCTCAGCGGCTTTCTGGGACTGCTCCTCGTGGGCGCGGCCTTCATCTCGGTCGGCATGCTGTTCTCCTCCCTGACCGAGAACCAGGTCATCTCGGCCGTGCTGTCCATCGGCAGCCTGCTGCTGCTGTACTTCATCTACTACGAAACCTATTTCTCCACGGGGGCCGTCAAAGCGGTCATCGGCGCCGTGTCCTTCACCCCCCGGTTCGAGAACATGATCCAGGGAAACGTGGACACGGCCGACCTGGCCTACTTCCTGAGCTTCACCTTCTTCGGACTGTTCCTGACCCAGGCCGTCATCCAATCCCGGCGGTGGAGGTGAATGATGAGCGTTTTCAAGCGGTACGGCCATTTCATCGGGCTGGGACTGCTCCTCCTGGCCCTCCTCATCCTGACCCTCAGGCCGTTCGGAGCCCTGCACGGCTGGGTCCTGTATGTCGTCTTCATCCCCCTCTGCCTGGCTTCCTTCGCCCTGCACATCGGCCTCAACATCGACCACCTCCGGCGCGGGTTCCGCCGGAAGGCCTTCCTCTACTCCTCAAACCTGGTGTTCGTCGTCGTCCTCGTCCTGGCCATCCTCGTCCTGGCCAACATCGTCCTCGGACGCTTCCATGTCCGTTTCGACCTCACCGAGGACAAGGTCCACAGCCTCTCGCCGCAGACCGTACAGCTGCTGAAGGGCTTGAAGTCCGAGGTCGAGATCCGGTGCTATTTCCAGGAGAAGAGCGACACGCGTTTCCGCATGGAAAAGATCCTGAAGCTGTACGCCGACGCCGCCCCCCGCCTGTCCTATGAATTCATCGACCCGGACAAGAACCCCCGCCGGGCCCAGGCCGACCAGGTCAGCGGTTTCAACACCTCGGTCTTCGTCAGCGGCGACAAGACCGACCGCATCTCGTCGACCAAGGAAGAGGACATCACCAACGCCATCATCAAGGTCACCCGCAGCGGCAGAAAGGTCGTCTATTTCCTGACCGGCCACGGCGAGAAGTCTTTCGAGGACCGGGAGGACCGGGGAGCCTCCTGGGCCCGGGACAACCTGGAGAAGCTCGCTTACGGCGTCGAGAAGCTGGAGTACGCCCTTCCGGGGCGGATTCCTCCCGACTGCGCCCTGCTGGTCGTCGCCGGGCCCGAAGTCGACCTCTCGGCCGATGAATGGTCGGCCCTCAGCGCGTTCGTCCGGGGGGGAGGGCGGGCGCTGCTGCTTCTCGACCCCGGCCGGACGCCGGCATTCGCCGCGCGGCTGGCCGAATTCGGCGTCCGGATCGAGGACGACTTCATCTACGATGAGCTGGCGGCCTACGTCGTGGGCGATGAGCGCTGGCCCCTGACCGCCGCCTTCGAGAGCCACCCCGTGACCGAGGGGCTGCGCTACGCCGGCTTCTTCCCCAACGCCCGCTCCGTGGGCGCCACGGAGACGGCGCCCGAGGGCGTGACGGTCAGCGTCCTGGCCCGCTCCAACAAGGGTCCCACCTCCCTCATGCCGGGCGCCTGGTCGGAGCGCACGGCCGGCCAGGAGCCGCCCCGTCTCGACCCGGAGACCGACGCCGCGGGGCCGGTGCCCATGGCCGTCGCGGTGACGGTCCAAACCGGGGGCGGGGCCGAGGGCGGGGAGCCGCCGGACGCGCCGCCCGGTCAAGGGCCGGGCCCCGAGGGGCGTCTGGTCGTGTTCGGCGACTCCGATTTCGCCTCCAACCGCTTCTATTATTTCAACAACAACCCGGCCAACGGCCTCCTCTTCCTGAATGCCGTCAACTGGCTGGCCGAGGAGACGGACCTGATCTCGATCGAGCCCAAGACGTCCTCCCAGCACGTCCTGAGGCTGACCCCCGAACGCAAACGGATCCTGTCTCTCGTCACCCGCATCCTTCTGCCCTTGCTGGTCCTGGCCGGGGGGCTGTCCGTCTGGCTCCGGAGGAGGTCGCGGTGAAGTTCAAAACGACGCTCATCCTCCTGGGAGTCGCCGTCGTCCTCCTCGTCCTGGTGCTGTTCATCCTGCCCCGCCGGCCCGCCGATGAGGCGCTCGGCCCCCGGGGACCCTTCCTGACCGAACTGCAGCCGGTGGACATCGAGAGGATCGTCCTCAGCGGCGGCGCGGAGACGATCGACCTCCGCAGGGACGACAAGGGCCGGTGGTCGCTCAGCGCACCCCTCCAGGCCCAGGCCGACGCATCCGAAGCCGACCGCCTGGCCGAGGAGCTGTCCCGGCTCCGGGCCGAGCGCGTGGCCGACGCATCCCCCGTCGACGCGGCCTCCTACGGCCTGCCGGGGAGAGAAATCCGTCTGTGGACCAAGGGACAGGACGATCCGGTTCGGATCGAACTCGGCGACGAGAACCCCGTGGACCATACGCTCTATGCCCGCAGACACGGGGAAGAGAGAGTCGTCCTGCTGCCCGCATCGTTCAAGACCCTGCTCGAAAAAAGGCCGTTCGATTTCCGCAAAAAGGACATATTCAGCCTCGACGCCTCGGCCGTCCGGAGCATCGCCCTCCGCTCCCGGGAGTCCTCCTGGCGGGCTGTCCGCCGCGACGAGGAGTGGTTCCTCGAGGAGCCCGTTTCCGGGCTGGCCGAGAAATTCAGGGTCGACAGCCTGGTCAATTCCCTTTCGGGCCTGAGGGCCGTGGAGTTCGTCTCGGAGCGGAAGACGGATTCCGATCTCAAGGACTTCGGCCTGGTCAAGCCGGATTTCGAGGTCATGCTCTCCCTGCCCGCCGCCGGACAGGAAGTCGTTTTTTCCCTGTCCAGGAAGGCCGACAAAGCCTACGCGGCGACATCGGCCTCGAACACAATCATCGCCGTCGAGCCCTATGTCCTCTCGGACATGGAGAGGAAGCCCGAGGAGCTGAGGGAAAAGGGCGTGGACGTCTTCAACCCCTGGGAAGCCGAACGGTTGCGGGTCAGGGCGGGAAGCCTGGAGATCGCTCTCCATAAGGACGAAGAGGGGCGCTGGCGCTTCGTGTCGGAGAAGAAGGAAGAGGCGGATTCCTCCAAGGTCGAATCGTTCCTCCGACAAATCGACGGACTGCAGGCCGTGGAATTCATCGACCGCCCCGGCCCCGACGCCGCCTACGGCCTGGACGAGCCGCGGGCCGAGATCGTCATCGGCCTCAAGGAGCTCGGGGGGAAGGCGCGCGAGGTGACCGTCCGCATCGGCGCCGAGGACGGGGACAAGAAGCAGACGGTGGTGAAAAATCCGAGGCTCGGCTACCTGCTCCGCGTCGACTCGTCCTTCCTGGCCGATCTCCCCAAGACGGCCGCCGAATGGAAAAAGCCGGAAGCGGCCGGGGACGCGGACGAAATCGAAAGCTGACCGTCCGTGACACCGACCGAGGCCGCCGCGTTCGTCCGGCGGCTCCGGGCCTGGTACGGGCGCCATAAAAGGCCTCTTCCCTGGCGTCGAACGCGCGACCCCTACCGAATCTGGGTCTCGGAGATCATGCTCCAACAAACCACCGTGGGCGCCGTCGTTCCCTATTACCGCCGCTGGCTCAAGAAGTACCCCGACATCGGGACGTTGGCCCGGGCTCCGCTTTCCCGCATCCTCAAGGACTGGCAGGGGCTGGGCTACTACGAGCGCGCCCGAAACCTGAAGGCCGCCGCCCGCCTCATCGTCTCCCGTCACGAGGGACGCATCCCCGAGACCGTCGCTGAGCTCGTCCGGCTTCCCGGGATCGGGGAGTACACGGCGGCGGCGATCCTCAGTCTGGCGTTGGACAAGCCCCTGCCCGTGCTGGAAGCCAACGTCCGGCGGGTGATGGCCCGCCTCCTCCGCCTTCGCGGCCCCGTCAACGCCGCGGCCGAGAGGAAGATCCGATCGGCGCTCGCCGCTCTCTTCCCCCGCCGGGGCGCC
>VGJG01000075.1 GCA_016867615.1 Candidatus Aminicenantota bacterium
TCGCCGACCCATTTGAGCAGCCCGTCCACGAAGTGACGATCTCCAAGGGGTTTTATATCGGCCGCTACGAGGTCACTCAGGCGCAGTGGCAGGCGCTCATGGGAGACAATCCGAGCTCCTTCCAGGGACCGCAGAACCCCGTGGAGCAGGTCCATTGGAACGACTGCCGGAATTTCCTCGCCCGGCTCAAATCGAAATTGAGCGGCCTGACCCCGAGGCTGCCCACGGAGGCCGAATGGGAATACGCCTGCCGCGCCGGGAGCACGGGCGCCTATCATTTCGGCGACAGGGCCGCCGACCTGAAAGCCTATGCCTGGTACGAAGCGAATTCCAAGAAGACGACGCATCCGGTCGGGGGGAAGCTGCCCAACGCCTGGGGCGTTTACGACATGCACGGCAACGTCTACGAATGGTGCGCCGACCTGTATGACGGAAGCTATTATCTCTCCGTGACGGGGGAGAACCCCCAGGGTCCGAGCGAGGGAGCGGGCCGCGTGGCCCGCGGCGGCGCCTGGAGCTTCTATGCCCAGAACTGCCGGTCGGCGAAACGTTTCTGGAACGAGCCCGGATATAAGTTCTCCAACCTGGGTTTCCGCGTCGTTCTGGAATTGCCCTGACGCGGACCCGCCGGCAGGAGGCCGGACTGGCCCGGACGCAGGGCGTTGTTTGTTTGGATTTTTAAGGCCAAAATTGTTAATTAAACGACGGCCTTGATTAATATTATTTCATAGCCCGCGCCCGTAGCTCAGCGGATAGAGCGATGGACTTCGAATCCAAAGGTCGGGGGTTCAAATCCCTCCGGGCGCGCTTCTTATTTTAATGAAGAAAAAAAGCCGACAGAGCGGGAGGCCGCTCTGTCGGCGCGTGACCCTGACTTCGGATGAGAGCTAGAACAGGTCGAAGAGGATGAACAGCGAGATGCTCAAGCCGAATGAGTTGAAATTGACGGCGCCCAGCCTCAAATTCTTGTAGTTGGACCCCGAGGGCTGGTCCTCATAGATCCACATGTTGGCGAAATTTCCCTTGAGGGTGGAGTCGTAGTATTCGTAGAACCACAACGATCCCGATTCGCTGCCCGACCCCGAAGCGCTGACGTTGTAAATCTGGCCGTAAGTTTCCACCGATACTTTTTCGGAAAAGCTCCAGTCATAATTGTAATCGCCC
Organism: Candidatus Aminicenantota bacterium; assembly: GCA_016867615.1. Taxonomy (GTDB): domain Bacteria; phylum Acidobacteriota; class Aminicenantia; order Aminicenantales; family JAFGAV01; genus JAFGAV01. The sequence goes on from VGJG01000075.1 coordinate 1,165, forward strand.
GTCCAGTTCTTGAAGTTCACGAAGCGCCCGAACATTTCGAAAGCGATTCCCACGGCCCGGGAGAAATTGATCTTCAGGCCGGCGCCGCCCTGAAAGCCCAGGGCGTTGGCTTTGGCCGTTTCGGCGATGGTGTCGTTGTACTTGATCGTCCAATCGGTTATGTCGATATAGTACCAGGAGGTGTCGTAATACTTGTCATTAAAATCGTAAGTATAATCGTGGCTGAACCTGCCCATATAGAATCCCAGTCCGCCGAAGCCGTAGAAGGTCATGCCGCCCATGGGCATGAAAAAATAGAAGTTGACCGGGATGGCGAAAGCGCTCGTCTTGAAGTCGTGGGTGTACTCGTTCTTGATATCTTGATACCACGTCCCCCACCAGGGCGACCCGGAATCCTGGTAATTCAACGAATAATCGCCCTTGCTTCCCAAGGAGAGATAGCCGAATCCCAGACTGACGCCGAAATTCCGGCCGAAGCCCAGGATGACATCGAAATTGAAGTTGCCGGCAAAGGGCGCTTTGTTCCAGGTAAAGGACGAATCGTAGCCTTCTGTCCCCCAGTCCGCCGTCCAGGCTTCTCTTCCCAGGCGAACTTTTTCGATGTCGCCGCCGCCGTTGAAAAGCAATCCCGCGCCGCCCCCGAGCTTGAAGCCGAGCTTCATCTGGCCGGAGGCTGTTTCCGCCGTGCCCAGGATGAGCAATAAGCCCAGCAGAGACACGCCCAAGAATCCGAACGCATTTTTCCTCATGGATACCTCCTCTTTGAATTGATGTTGCCTCTTGAAAAGATATTTAACACAATATTCCAAATAAATCAAAGTTATTTTTATGCGGCGGTCAAATCCGCAGCCCTTGACTTCTCACGAATCCATTCAATATATTTGACCCAGTCATCATCATTTTTGTCAAGAGGAGGCGCGCACGCATGAAAATCCTTGTGTTCGGAGGTTCGGGAGCCATCGGCCGGGCCGTGACCTACGACCTGGCCGGCGACGGAAAAGTCGCGCAGATCGGTATCGTGGGGCGCCGCCGCGCCGCTCTGACCGAGACGGCCCGTTGGGTCCGGTCGGACAAGGTCAAACTCCATCCCCTGGACATCCTGGACAAGCCCAGGACGAAATCCCTCATGGGCAAGTACGACGTGGGCGTCATCGCCCTTCCCGACCGCCGGACGAGCTACCGTCTCATCGAGAGCGCGGTCGAGGCCGGCTTTCACATCGTCGACATGCTCGAGGAATACCATCGCCGGCCGGACGCCTATGAGATCGAAGGCCTGATCAAGAAGAAAAATATGACCCTCAACCGGTACGGCGACTGGATCCACGAGACGGCCTTAAAAAACGGAGCCACGTTCTTGGACGGCATGGGTTTCGCTCCCGGGATAAGCAACGTCACCGTGGGGGAGGGCATCCGCAAGCTCGACCAGGCCGAGTCGGCCGTGGCCCGCGTGGGCGGGATCCCCGACAAGGAGGCGGCCCGCAAACACCCCCTGCGCTATATGATCACCTGGGCCTTCGAGCATGTCCTGCGCGAGTACATGGTCAAACTGTTCGTCATCAAGAACGGCCGGGTAGTCGAGGTCGAGGCGCTCACGGACAGGGAGCGGTTCCGCTTCGAAAAATTCGGAAAGAACGAGGAGCTCGTCTGCGCCGTCACGCCCGGCATGCCCAGCTTCATCTTCACCCGGACGGGGCTCAAGGAGTTCGCCGAGAAGACCGTCCGCTGGCCCGGCCATTACGAGGGCGTGGACACGCTCAAGGAGTGCGGGCTGCTGGACATCGAGCCGGTCAGGCATGGAGCCGTCAAGGTCGTGCCCCGTGAGTTCCTGCTGACCCTCATCCGGCCGAGGCTCAAGCCCCGCAAGGGCGACACCGACGTGTGCGTCATGTACAACACGGTCCTCGGGACGAGGGGCGGGCGAAAGACGAAAATCGAGTACTTCATGTGGGACGCCGCCGACCCCAAGACGGGTCTTTCCTCCATGGCCAGGGTGACGGGATTCCCCGTGGCGATCTCGGCCCGCTACATCGCCTCGGGAGACATAAAACAAAGGGGCATCGTCGCCCCCGAGGACGCGATCTCGGGCGCTCTTTATGACAGGTTCATGGCCGACCTGAAGGCTCGGAACATCAACATCCTCGAGGAGATCAAGCCGGCTTGACGGGCGCAGCCGCCCCCGCCGGGACAAGGGACGCCTCGGGGCCGAACGGCCTGGAAGGAGCGCCGTTTCCGGAGGGAGGGGAATGAAGCGTCGAACGACGGGAGCGAAACTCGAACTCCCCGCCTGGGCGAGGGAAGTATTGCGCCCCGATAAGGCCTATCCCGGCGACCGGGACAAAATGGCCTTGGCCGTCCGCCTCTCGGAGCTCAACGTGCGGCGCGGAACGGGCGGCCCCTTCGGCGCGGCCGTCTTCGAGGATCCGGGCGGGCGCCTTCTCTCCGTCGGCGTCAACGCCGTTCTCGTGAACCGGTGCTCGCTCGCCCACGCAGAGATCATGGCCCTGGCCGCGGCCCAGCGCAGGATGCGCAGGCACCGACTGAATGGACGGTCCGGACGGCAAGTTGTCCTGGCCTCCTCGGCGCAACCCTGCCTGATGTGCCTGGGCGCGATCCTCTGGGCGGGCGTGGACAGAATCCTTTACGCCGCCCGAGGCACAGACGTCGAGCGCTTGACCGGGTTCGACGAAGGCCCTCTTCCCCGGGACTGGCGAGGCGAGCTCCGCCGCCGCGGCATCCGCGTCGAGGGAGTTCTCATGAGGCGGGAGGCTTGCCGCGTCCTCCGGATGTACAGGGAAAAAGGCGGGCCGCTCTACTGAGCTTGCCCGACCCGATCCGTCCCGATTCGCGGGCGATGAGGCGGCTCCGGACCGGCAACGGCCCGCGGGGTTGCTTTTTCCTCCGAGTGGTATAGAATGACAACGCTATTCGGAGTCCGGGGTATGGAGGCCTGCCGGTGTCCTACATCACCATCGAGATCCGCGACCTCTTCGGCAACAAATCCGACCGCGTCGAAGTCCCCGACGACGTGGCCGTCAACAGGCTCCTGGTCGTGCTCGTCGAGCGGCTGAATTATCCCCGCTTCGACGCCACGGGCGGGCAGCTTCTGAGCTACCGCCTCCACCACATCGGAACGCAGAAACAGCTCCTCGACGAACTGACGCTCGCCGCCTCCGGCGTGCGCGACGGCGACGCCCTGAGGCTCGTCCCGGAGATCACCGCCGGTTGAAGCTTCCCATGACGGACGCGCTGCGGATCGACTCGCCCGGGGCCGGGGAGCGCGACCGGTTCTCACGCTTCAAGCTCATCCGCTGGTGGGAACAGGAGCGCCTCGACCGGGCCCGGATCGTGGTCGTCGGCGCGGGCGCGCTGGGCAACGAGATCCTCAAGAACCTGGCGCTCCTCGGCGCGGGCCGCATCTTCCTCGTGGACTCGGACAGCATCGAGATGTCCAACCTCTCCCGCTCCGTCCTCTTTCGGGAGGAGGATACGGGGCGGAGCAAAGCCGAGGTCGCGGCCCGGTCGGTCCGGGACATCTACCCCGGAGCGCGCGTCCGCTGGCTCCAGGGCGACGTCCTGACCGACGTCGGCCTGGGCGTTTTTATCTGGGCGGACATCACCCTCGCCGGACTGGACAACCGCGAAGCCCGCCTGTTCCTGAACCGCGCCGCCCGCCGGGCCGGACGTCCCTGGATCGACGGGGCGATCGAGCAGCTCAACGGGCTGGCCCGGGTCTTCCTCCCGGGCGGGGGTCCCTGCTACGAGTGCACGCTCGGGCAGGCCGATTGGGACATCCTCCGCGCCCGGCGGTCGTGCAATTTCTTGTCGCGCGAGGACATGCTCCTCGGCCGCGTGCCGACCACCCCCACCTCGGCCTCGGTCATCGCCGGGCTCCAGTGCCAGGAAGCGGTGAAATACCTCCACGGCCTGGAAGTGCTCGCCGGCAAGGCGTTTCTCTTCAACGGCCTGACTCATGAATCCTACGTCGTGGGCTACGAGCGCAAGCCGGACTGCTTCAGCCACGAGGAGCCCTTTGCCTGGACGGCCCTCGGCCGCAAGGCCTCGGAGACGACGCTGGCCGCGCTGCTCGAGACCGTTCGGCGCGACCTCGGCCCGGAGGCCGTCGTGGAGTTCGGCCGGGACGTCGTCCTGGGGCTTCAGTGCGTCCCCTGCGGGACGTTCGAGCCGGTCTTCAGGCAGATCCGGAGCGTCACCGAGAAGGAAGCGGCTTGCCCCGCCTGCGGCCTCGTCCGCAACCCGAAGCTCGCCCACGGCCTCGACGGCCGGGAGGATTTCCTGGGAAAGACCGTCGCCGAATTCGGCATCCCGCCCTTCGACCTTGTCACCGGCCGGAGGGGGAGGGAGGAGCGGGCTTATCTGTTCGACGCCGACGCGCCCTCCGTCCTGGGCCCCGCCTGGGAGGAGGGCGACCTGAGCCCGAGGAGCGCGCCATGAGCACCGAGCGGCCCAAGCCCGACGTCTCCCAGATCAGCCTCAAGGACCTGCCCGAGAAGCCGTTCGCCGCTGAGGGCGAGCCGCCCCTGCGCGTGTCCTTTTCCGCCGAGGCCTACGAGGCCGTCCTCCGACACGCCCGCGAGAACACGGCCGTCGAAGTCTGCGGCGTCCTGGCCGGACTCCCGGCCAGGGACAAGCAGGGGGCATTCCTCGAGATCGAAGCCGCCGTCCGGGGCGAGCATGCCGACGCCCGGGCTGGGCAGGTGACCTTCACCCACGAGACCTGGGATCATGTCCAGAGGGTTTTGGCCGAAGAGCATCCCGGACTGAAGGTCGTAGGCTGGTATCATTCCCACCCGGGCTACGGTCTCTTCCTTTCCCAGCAGGACGAGTTCATCCACGGCCAGTTTTTCAGCCTGCCCTGGCAGGTGGCCTTCGTCGTGGACCCCGTGGCCGGAGAGGACGGGTTCTTCGTCTGGCGGCAGGGGAAGCCGGAGCGGATGAGCGCCTACTGGGTCGGCGGCGCGAAGCGGACTCCGTCGCCCGACATCGCCGCGCTGCGGGCCGGGATGAACGGCGCCGTGGAAGAAGTCCGCGCCGCCCTGAAGACATCCCGCCGGAGCCGGTGGCGCTTCGTTCCGGCCGTCGCCGGTTTCCTCTTCCTCGCCCTTCTGGCGGCGGCGGGCCTGCTCCAGGCTCGGCGTTATTTCAATCATCTGGTTGCCCTCCAGGAGGCGGCCGTCAGCCGGAACGTCCCCCTCCCCGAGCCCACGGACGGCCTCCAAGCGCTCCTGAAGAGCGATGCGCTCCTCGAGGGCGTCGAGGTGCGGCTCTTCAAGCTCGGACCCTTCGTCTGGTGCGAGGGCACGGCCTGGACATATGACCAGAAGGAGCGGGCGGCGCGGGTCCTGCGCTCCGCGCCGGGAGTCCGTGCGGCGGACATGACGGGCCTGCGCGTGACCCACGAGTACGTGACCTCGTCCGGCGAAACCCTGGCCTCGATCGCCGTACGGGTGTACGGCCGCGAGGCGCGCTGGCGGGACCTGCTCGAGGCCAACAGGGATCGAGTCGATGACCCGCGTCGGCTCCGGGCGGGCCTGACGCTGAGGATCCCGGAATGATCATGAAATCGCGTTCGACGAACGCTACGGCGGCCCTGGCCGGGGGGATCGCCGCACGGAGGGCGTCCGATGTCCGATAAGATGCGGATCACCTACGATGAACTCAACGATCCTCGCGTCAACGAGGTCCTGGCCCGCCAGGAGGAGGAAAGCGCCTGGCGGGCGGGAGCTCCCGCCGAGAAGGCCGGGGAGGCCAAGACGGCCTTCATCCACCGCAGCTGGTTCTATTTGCTCCTGGCCGGGCTGGTCGGCGCCCTGATCGCCTGGGCCCTGGTCGAGCCGTATTTCGACGACAGCATGGTCATGCGGGACGAAGGGACGGCCGCGGCGCTGATCATGCTCCTGGGCGTGGGCGGCCTGACGGGGCTGATGATCGGCGCCGTGGAGGGGCTCCTGGCCCGGAACTACGCCCGCGCCGCGCGCTGCGGCCTCATCGGCCTGGGCATCGGGATCGGGGGAGGGTTCGTGGCCCTCATCGCCGCGGGGTTGGCCGGCATGCTCATCGGCCTGGTGGGCGTGGCCATCGTCGGCGAGGAGGCCGCGAGCGACCCGCAGCACCACTTCGCCGGATTCCTG
>VGJG01000076.1 GCA_016867615.1 Candidatus Aminicenantota bacterium
GATGTCCCCGAACAGAGGCCGCTCGGGCTCGTAGCCGAACGACAGGGCATCGGCGGTCAGGACGTATTTGCCGTGGTAGGGCTTGGGCGTGAAGGCGAAGTCGAGGGTGGCGATCTTCTCCAGCTTCTCCTTCTTCCCCATCTTGGACAGGGTCTTCTTCCTGGATTCGACCAGCCCCTGGAGACGGGCGCTGGCCCGGAACTTGGCGATGAAATTCTCGATCTCCTTGGCCTTGCGCTCGTCGTTGACGCGGGTCTTCTCGTAGGTCTCCTCGTCCTGGGCGATCTGGAGGTAGTACTTGGACGTTCCGCCGGAGATCTTGCGCGCCTTCCGGCGATGGAGGCCCAGGACGTGCGTCACCACGCGGTCCATGAAGCTCCGGTCGTGGGTGATGAGCATCAGCTCGCCCGGCCAGGAGGTAAGGTGGCGGGCCAGCCAGCGGATCGAGGTGATGTCCAGGAAATTGTTGGGCTCGTCGAGCAGGAGGAGGTTGTGCTCGGCCAGGAGCACCTTGGCCAGGTTGAGCCGGACCTGAAAGCCGCCCGAGAGCTCCGCCGGCGGGCGTTCCAGGTCGGGGGGCTCGAACCCCAGCCCGGCGAGGATCTTTTCCACCCTCCAGGTCTGGTCGGACTCCGCGGCCGGCAGGCCCGAAGCCGCCTCCTCGAGGACGGTCGGCCGGGTGAAGACGAGCTCCTGGCTGACATAGCCCAGGGTGTAGTTTCTGGGCTTGGAGATCGTCCCGGAGTCCGGCTCCTCGAGACCGGCCAGAATCCGGAACAGGGTGGACTTGCCGTGGCCGTTGCGGCCCACGACGCCCACGCGCTCCCGGCGGTTGACCTTGAAAGAAACGCCGTCGAAGAGCTGCTGCTTGCCGTAGCTCTTGTAGAGTTCTTCAACGACGATCATTTCTTGTTTCTCTCCCGCCGCGGCCCGATTCCCGGTCTCCGCGACCCCTCATTATATCCAAAATCGCCCGCATTTCACCCCTCCGCCTTTTCCCGAGCCCTTCCCCTCACCCCTGGTTTTCCTTTTTCATCTTCTCTTTTCTCTTCCTTCTTCTCTTCCTGTTCAGCCCTCTCCATAACGATGCGCTGCGGCTTGATCGCCGCCGCAAAACGCTATGGCTGAGGCGCCCGATCACGTTCCCTTTGATCGTGAAGAAGAGGCGCCGAAGCCCGCCGATCTTGCCCTCCGGAGCGACGATCCTTATAATCTCCCCCTATGAAGAGCTCACGCCGGCGCCTGCTCCTCATCCTGTTCCTCCCGATCTGGCTGGGGCTGGTCTTCGTCGCTTACAACCTTGTCCATCCCCCGGTCGGCCGGCTCAGGGACCACAACCCCGAGCTGACCTCCTTCCAGGAGCACCGCCTCGAGGAATGGATGAGAGAGGGCAGCAGTCGCCACATCACCTCGCGCTGGCGCCCCCTGTCGCGCATCTCGCCCTACCTCGCTCAGGCCGTGATCATCGCCGAGGACGACACGTTCTGGGAACACGGCGGGTTCGACTGGAAAGCCATGCGGGAGGCTATGGAGAAGAACCTGAAAAAGGGGACGCTTCGCCACGGCGGGAGCACGATCAGCCAGCAGCTGGCTAAAAACCTGTTTTTGAGCCCCTCGCGCAGCCTGGCGCGCAAGCTCCGCGAGGCGATCCTGACCTGGAGGCTGGAGCGGGCCCTGACCAAGAAGCGCATCCTGGAGATCTATCTCAACGTCGTCGAATGGGGCGAGGGCGTTTTCGGCGCCGAAGCGGCCGCCGGGCACTACTACGGCAAATCCGCCGCGCGGCTCAGCCCCCAGGAAGCGGCCCGGCTGGCCGCCATCCTGCCCATGCCCCGCCGCTACACCCGGCGGTCCTTCCACGGTTCCCGCTACCTGGACGGGCGGGTCGAGGACATCGTGTCCGTCATGCGCAAGCGCGGCCTCACGCCCCAGGAGCCGCCGCCGCAAATCAATCCTTTTCTCGGCATCGCGTTCTAGGTATAATGGACAGCCTGGCCGGGGAGTAGCGCAGTCTGGCTAGCGCACAGCGTTCGGGACGCTGGGGTCAGGGGTTCAAATCCCCTCTCCCCGACCACATCCATCCCCTTGAAGCCCGAAGAAAAGGACGGACCGGAATGAGCAAATCCCACAAGACGGCATTGGACCTCCGGAGCAAGGACGACCTCATCCTCGTCGCGGGGGCCGGGGGGTTCATCGGCGGCTCCCTGGTGCGTTATTTCCGCGAGCAGGGATTCATCCGCCTGCGGGCCGTGGACAAGAAGCCCCTCGGCGACTGGTACCAGCGGACTCCGGGCGTGGAAAACCTCTGCTTGGACCTGAGCCGCGAGGAGAACTGCCGGCGCGCCTGCGAGGGAGCGGCCGAGGTCTACCAGCTCGCGGCCGACATGGGCGGCATGGGTTTCATCGAGCGCTTCCGCGTCGAATGCCTGCGGAGCGGCCTGATCAACACCCACATGGTCGAAGCCGCCTGGCGGGCCGGCGTCGACCGCTACTTCTTCTCCTCCTCGGCCTGCGCCTACAACACCGACCTGCAAAAAGACCCCAAGGTCCGCGCGCTGAAAGAATCCGACGCCTACCCGGCGCTGGCCGAGCGGGGCTACGGCTGGGAAAAGCTCCTCTCCGAAATATTCTGCCAGGAGTACTGGGCCGAGCGGGGCCTGAAGACCTTCATCGCCCGCTTCCATAACGTCTACGGCCCCTGGGGCACCTGGGACGGGGGCCGGGAGAAAGCTCCCGCGGCCCTGTGCCGGAAGGTCATCCAGGCCAAGGACGAGGGTTCGCGGCGGATCGAAGTCTGGGGCGACGGGACCCAGACCCGAAGCTTCATGTACATCGACGACTGCCTCAAGGGCATCGACCTCATCGCCCACTGCGACCGTCTGATCGCCGTGCCCATCAACCTCGGCTCGAAGGAGCTCGTCTCCGTTGACGGGTTGATCGCTCTCATCGAAGAGGCGGCCGGGGTCAAGGTCGAACGCGTCTACGACCCCGCGGCCCCCCGGGGCGTCGCGGGACGGAACAGCGACAACACGTTCATCCGCAGCGTCTTCGACTGGGAGCCGGACACGCCTCTCCGCACCGGCCTGGCCCGAACCTACGCCTGGATCGAGCAGCAGTATCTCGACCGCAAGGCCGGCAAGCGAACGGTCAGCTGAAGCCCGGTCGTCTCCCCCGTCTCAGGGACCATCGGGAGGCAGTTTGTCTTGGTTGAGGACCCTCCAGGCCGCTCCGCCCGGCCGGTAGGGCGACTCCCTGAGGCGGATCCGAATGGCCCGCAGGGAAAGCAGGACGCCCACCGCGACGAGCGCCAGGGAGAAGAGGACCAGTCCCGGCACGTTGACCATCAGGAAGAAATTGTAAAAGCCGTGGAGGAACGCCGGCGCCAGAAGCGCCAGGGCCAACAGCCCTCCTTTTTTCTTCTCATAAAATTTCGCGCCGCCGGCGAAAAAACCCATGACGATGCCGAAGATGGCATGAGCGGGCACGGCGAGGAACATCCGGACGATGGCCACGGCCAACCCCTTGTCCAGGACATAATAGACGTTCTCCAGCGTGGCGAAACCCAGGCTGATGAACCCGGCGTAGACGATCCCGTCGAACGGCTCGTCGAAAAAGGGCTGGGGATAGAAGAACACCATCAGCACGAAGAATTTGCACAACTCCTCGGTCAGGCCCACGTAGAAGAAGGCTTCCACGAAAGGCGTGGATTGGCCCAGGAGCATCTCGATGGCCGCCGCAATGAACACGCTCGCGCTCCCCAGGAGGAAGGCCTTGATCAGCTTCGAGGAGGGCTCTTTTTCGTACCGGTCCCGGTAAGAGATGTAGGCGGCCAGGGCCAGGCCGGGCGCCACGGCCAGGGAGAACAGAATGAGGAAGGACATCTCCGCTCAATCCCTGATGACGAGCTCGTAGTCCAAAGACCCGAGCCCGATGCGGCTTCCGTGGTTCAGCTGGACGGACCAATCGATATCATACCCCTTGCGGAAGACGTCCCCGCCGGACCGCTCCATGACGAGGTCGATCGAAGCCTTGTCCAGGGCCAGCGGGTCGGAGGAGGCCAGGAGGCCGATGTCGTCCACGACCGGCTTCTGGGCCCGGGCCATGCAGTCGCAATCCTTGGTGATGTTCAAGGCGAAATTCAGGTAGGCCGCCCTTTCGCCGAACAGGGAATGGACGGCATAGGCGTACTCGGCCATCTTCTCCTGAAGCCGGACGGCGTCCTCATCCCAGCGCATCTTGATCGCGCCGGATTTGCAGACCACGAGGCATTCGCCGCATCCGATGCATCGGTCGTCTTGGATGCGGACGCTGCCCTCCCCCTGAACGATCGCCCCCGCGGAGCAATAGTCCAGGCAGATCCCGCAGTTGGAGCAGGCCTTGGCCTTGACCGTGGGATGGACATCGGAATGCTGTTCCAGTTTCCCCGCCCGGGAGGCGCAGCCCATGCCCAGGTTTTTGACCGCCGCCCCGACGCCGGCGATGATGTGCCCGGTGATGTGGCTGAAGCAGACCAGAAAATCCGCATGAACGATCCCCGAGGCCAGCTTGGCGGTCTTGACCCGACTTAAGCCGACCTTGACCTCCTCGCTGTCCCGGCCGATGAGCCCGTCGGCGATGAGCAGGGGGACGACGACCCGGTCCGCGGAGAAGCCGTGATCCCAGGCCAGGCGCACGTGCTCCACGGCGTTCGCCCGGGGTCCGGTGTAGAGGGTGTTGGTGTCGGTGAAGAACACGCGCCGCGAGCGGCGCCTCAGGCGGTCGACGACCCGCGTCAGCCAGGCGGGTTGGATGTAACCCTTGTTGTGCTTCTCCCCGAAGTGCGTCTTCAGGGCGACGAAGGATTCCTCCCCGATCCTCTCCTCGAAGCCCAGCTCCAGGAAGAGGCGCTCGGCTTTTCGGGCCAGGTCCTCGGCCGGCTCCGAGGCTGAGGCGGGGCTGAAGAAAACGCGGGCGCCCATGCCTATTCCGCCAGCGCGGTTTCGGCCGCTTGAACGCCGGCTCCCTCCTCGAACGGGAAGCGAAGGAGCTTGAGGGTTCTCTCCAGAGCGTCCAGGGCGAACAGGACCTGGGCCGCGGACACGTTGCCCATGTGCCCCATGCGGAACACGCGGCCGGCGGTCTGAGCCAACCCCCCGGCCACCACGACGCCCTGCTCGAAGTAGGCGGCCCGGAAGGCCGCGTCCTCGAGGCCCGCCGGATAGAGGACCACGGACAGGGTGTCCGCCAGGCAATCCTCCCGGGTGAAAAAGGAGAACCCCAGGCCGGCCAGCCCCTTTCGGATCGCCCGGGCCGTCCGGACATGCCGGGCGAAGCGCGCTTCCAGCCCTTCCTCCATGACGATCCTCGTGCTCTCGGCGAAGGCGCGGACCTCGTTGACGCAGTGGGTGGAAAAGTATTTCGTCGGGTCCTTCATCACCGGCAGCCAGCGCAGGATGTCGGCGTAATAGGCGGGCACGGATTGGAGGCTCTTTCGTTTGTCCATGGCCCTCTCGGAAAAAACGCACAGGGCCAGTCCGGGCGGGGCTCCGAAACACTTCTGCGGGGCGGTGAGGACGACGTCGATGCCCCAGTCGTCCATCCGCTCCTCGACGCCCCCCGTGGCGCACACGCCGTCGAGGAGGAAGAGCGTTCCCCGCCCCTCGAGGATCCGGGCGTAGTCCCTGATCGGAGCGCAGACCCCCGTGGCGGTGTCGATATGAGTCGCCGCCACGACGGAGAAGCGTCCACCGGACAGACGGTCCTCGAGGGCTTCGGGCGGAACGGCGCTTCCCCACTCGGACTCCAGGAGGTCGCAGTCCAGCCCGAAGCTCCGGCACACCTGGGCCATGCGCTCGCCGAAATACCCCTGGGAGACGACGAGGACCCGGTCGGAAGGCCCGATGGTATTCACCGCCGCCGTCTCCATGGACAGCGTCCCTCCCCCGGCGAACAGGAACGGCTCGCCGCGTCGGGTGAATACGGTCTTCTTCAGGTTGTCCAGGGCCGTCTTGAAATCCTCGGCCAGAACGGGGCTGACATGGGACAGGGTCGGCTGCGACAGGCTGTGGACGATGCGGGGATGGACCGGGCTCGGCCCGGGAATCAGCAGCAGCTTCTCTAGGGACATGGCCTCTCCTCAGCGCTTCTTTGTATCAATTCTCCCATGAAATTACAAGCCGCCCCGGAGACCGAGCGATACCGGCGGCAGCCGAAAGCGCGCGGGGGGGGCGAGGGAGAAAGATCCCCTCAGGAAGTCTCTTTCATCCTCCGGTTCACGGCGGCCTGGATGGGGACGAGGATCAGGACCCAGACGCTCGAGACAAAAACGGCATAGAACAGGAAGATCATCGGCCTGAAGAACATGGCACTGATGAAGAGCATGAACAGGTGCATGCTGGGGCCGGCGAAGTTCCAGAGCATGACCAGAAGGCGATTGAGCCTCTTGTATTCCTCCGGTTCGTAGCGGATGAATGGCTTGGGACGCGGACCCAGCTGAAATTTGGTGTAGGCCAGGTAGAGCCCGATGATCACCCGGTCCCAGGACCATGTCCCCTCCTCCCTCAGGCGGCTCATCTCCCGGCTGAAAAATTCGTATTCGAGCTGGGGGATGCAATCCCCGCCCAGGACATGGGCGGCGTATTGGCAGGCGAAATAATCCGCCAATGTTGCCTTGACGAAATGCCCGAAGGCCGCCAAACCGGCCAGCAGAAGCGGGGGCAGGGGGAGGTCGACCAGCCCGGCGTTTCCGGCGCGCACGAGGCCGATGCCCAGGCCGGTGTATATGGAAAGCATCATGACGTGGCCCACCGCGCCGTCGACGATGCGTCCGGTCAGAGTGCCGCAGGATTTCAGCCTGGCCAGCATTCCATCCGAACAATCGAAGACGTTGGCCAGAAAACACAACAGTCCTCCCAGAAAAAAACCGATGCGGGTTCCCTGGGAGAAATACACGCCGCTGGCGATTCCCGAGGTCATGGCGATGAAGCTCAGTTGGTTGGGCTTGACCGGGAGCGTCTGGACCAGCTTGACGACGATGAACGACAGGGGGCGGTACAGGACGAGGTCCACGAACTCATCGACGGGCACGCCCTTGGTCGATGACTTGAAATCCGAAAACAGGCTCATGGCGACGTCTCTTCCCTCCTCTGGGATCCATTGTGTCATCCCTTGGCGAGGGCGTCAAGGTTTTAATACGCGGCCCGGACGGCACGCGCCCGCGCCGCATCGGGCTCGGGGCGTCCCGGATGTTGAGGGCGGAGACGGGCCGGGGCGCGGACGGCCCAGGTCGTGTTGCATATTGACTTTCTCT
>VGJG01000077.1 GCA_016867615.1 Candidatus Aminicenantota bacterium
AACCGACATGCGCGGCCTTCTCCGACTCGGAGATTTTGACCACCCGCCGTCCGGTCCGGGTGATGACTTCGGTCAGCGTCAACCGCAGCCGCTCCGAGGGGGGGAAGGCCACCTTGACCCTGAGATGCGAAGCGTATTCGATCAGGGTGACGAAATCGAGGCTCAGCCTCTTCACCGGAAAATGGGGGAAGCCCTCTTCGGTCAGGCTGCGGGTGAGCTCGACCTCCCGCTCCCCCCGGATGTCGTAGAAGACGAAGGCGTCTTCCGGCTCGGGCCGGCCCAGGGGGCGTCCATCCGCATCTCCCAGGACGATCGGCTGCAGGGCCTCGTCCTCCTCTCCCCTGCGGTAGGCTTCCCGCACGGCGCTTCCCAGGGAATCGGGATGGGGACGGGGCATGTTTCCGGTCCGGCGCGTCGGCTACTCCAGTCCAAGGCCCAGAAGGGATAAGGGATCCACCCGGGCTCCCCCCAACCGGACGCTCCAGTGCAGGTGCGGGCCCGTGGAGCGTCCCGTGCTGCCTACGGCGGCGACGACCTCCCCGCGCCGCACGGACTGTCCCGGACGGACATCGAGCCGGGAGCAATGACAGTAGACGGAGAAAACGCCCAGGCCGTGGTCGAGAATAACCGTCAGGCCCGAATAATAGAGGTCCATGGCCAGCGCGACCTTCCCGGAGTTCGAGGCTCTGATCGGCGCGCCGTCCGCGGCCGAGATATCAATCCCGGTATGTCGGGAACGCGGGACGCTGTTGTACAGCCGGTGCTCGCCGAAATTCAAGGTCGGTTTGTCCGGCAACGGGGCCATGAAATCCCCCGAGCCCAGCCAGGAGGGGAGGACGCTCCGGTAGACCTCGGTCAAAATCTTTCTCTCCCGCGCCACCCGCTCCTCGACCTCGGGAGGAGCCGTGACCAGCCTCTCGTCGATCCTGATGTTCCGGCGGGTGAAGGACCGCTCGTGGAGTCTCAAGTATTTCTGCACGATCTCCTTCTGTCCCGCCTCATTAAAGAAAAGGGCTTCCACCCTGTAGGATCCGGGAGCGGTTAGAAAATCCACCCCCACCAGGGCGAAGCGTTGCCCGGAGGGACCTCCGGGCAGAAAGCCATGTTCCTTGTTCAGAATGACGAGCCGGGCCTCCCCCGTCTCTCCCGAGGGGTGAAAAACGGCCAGGAGCACCTCTCCCGGCTGGAGGGACCGGGCGGTGATGGTCACGGCCGCCCCGCTCCGGGATTCGATCCGCAGAAGCCCGAAAGCCGGAAAACGGCAACAGGCCAGAAAAAGGACGATGACCAGGACGCGTTTTCTCATGCTCCGATGCCGTGCGCCCGGGGGCGGCGAAATCAGACGGCGGCCTCCTTGTCCGACAGGGGCTTCAATATCCTTCCCGGCAGCCGCCCGGTGTGCTCTCCCCTGTCCACGACGACCCGGCCGTTGACCAACACGTATTCGATACCCTCCGGGAATCGGTGCGGGTCGGTCCAGGTGGCACGGTCCGCGACCTTGTCCGGGTCGAAGACGACCAGGTCGGCGAAGAACCCGGCCGCCACCTTTCCGCGCCTTTTCAGTACGAATTTCTCCGCGGCCGTGGAGGTCATCTTTTTTATCATGGTTTCCGGGGGGAGGATCTTCTCCTCTCGGACATACCGGCCCAGTACCCGGGGAAAGGTGCCGTAATGCCTCGGATGGGGCTTTCCCTTTCCCAGGGGGCCCGAGGGCGCCAGCGCCGAGCCGTCCGTTCCCACGCCGACCAGGGGATGGGCCAGGATCTTCTTCGGGTTGTCCTCGTTCATCATGAAGATGACGATCCCCACCCTTCCCTTCTCCTGGAGGAGGAGGTCCCTCATGAAATCATAGGGCTCCTTGCCCGCGGCCCTGGACGCTTCCAGGACGCTCCGTCCCTCGGCCGTCTTGTTCCCGGCCGAGACGACGTCGGAAATGACGACCTTGTCCCAGGAGCCCAGCCTCCTCTCGGCCGCCGCCAGATGCTCCCGGACCTCGACCTCCCTGTATCCCTCGCGGAGCCGCCCCAGGAAATCGCCCGTCGTCCCCTCGCGTATCCAGAGGGGGAAATAAAAGCTCAGGTCGGTCGCGCCGGCGATATAAGGATAGCGGTCGCAGAAGATCTTCACCCCCCGGCGGGACGCCTCCTCGACTCGGGCCAGGGCCCGGCCGAGTTTGGGCCAGTTGCGGGGATAGGCCGTCTTGAAATGCGAGATCTGGAGGCTGACACCCGACTCCGCGGCCACGGTGACGGACTCCTCCAGGGATTCGAGAAGGCGGTCGCCCTCGTCGCGCATGTGGGTGGCGTAAACGCCTCCCGCCTCGGCCACGACCCGGCACAGCGCGGTCAGCTCCTCGGTCCGGGCAAAGCTTCCGGGGGTGTATTCCAGGCCGCTGGAGAGGCCCGCCGCGCCGGCCCGGAGGCTTTCGCGGAGAAGACGCTTCATTTTCTCCAGCTCCGCTTCGGTGGGAGGCCGGTCGGCGAAGCCCATGGCCGCGCCACGGATGCCGCCGTGACCGGTCAGGGTCACGTAATTGAGCGCCGTGCCGCTTCGGAGAAGCCGCTCCTGAAATCCCTCGAGGTCTCTCCAGGTGAGTTCCAGGCCGTATACTTCCTTCAGACCGGCGGCCGTCTCCTCGAAAACCGCGTCGGGCACCAGGCATCCCGAGGAGCCGCAGTTGCCGCTGATGATCGTCGTGATCCCCTGCCGCACGGCGCTCTCCGCCCTGGGGTCGATGAGAAGCTCGATGTCGGTATGGGCATGCAGGTCGATGAAGCCCGGGCAGACGGCCAGGCCTTTGGCTTCGATGACCGACACCGCCCTTTCCTCTAAAAGGGTGCCGACCTTGACCATGACGCCGTCTCTGATCGCCACGTCGGACAGGAATCCCGGAGCGCCCGTGCCGTCATAGACCAGCCCTCCCTTGACGATCAGGTCGAAGTCCTTGCGGCCGGGGTCGGCCGCGATCCACGGTCCCCGACCTCCCAGCCCCGCGGCCGCCGCGGCGGCCAGGGCGCCGGTCATGAATTTCCGACGGGACATTCTTTCGCGCATCTCGACTCTCCCTCGGGCTGATGATAAAGGAAAAACGAGGGCGCGTCCACTCTTCCGTCCTCGATGATGAAACGACCCCTCTCTCAAAACACCATCGGGATCCGGGAAAGGATGAAGCGGCCGGCCTCCCTCAGAAGCGAACGGAGAGGCCGAAGGAGAGGGGCGTGACGGCGGCCGCAATTCGAACCCGGCTCTCACCCTCGCCGTTCAGATGGGCGATCTTCAGGGCGACCACGTGCCCCAGGGCGCCGCCGAGCAGAACATCGGAAGCCCAGTGCTTGTTGTCGTGCACTCGGGAGACGGCGACGAGCCCGGCCAGGAGGTAGAGGAAAGCGTCTGCAACCGCGCTGTCGACTTGAGCGGCGATCGAAGTGGCCACGGCGAAGGCGGAAGCCGCGTGGCCCGAAGGCAGGGACAGAAAGCCGGCTTGAAACGTGAACGGCTCGAAATGATTCGAGGGCAAGCCGAGCTCGGGCCGCGCCCTTCCCAGAAGGCATTTTATGCCCAGGACGACGGCGCCCGACACGGCCAGGCTCTCGATTCCCAGAACGGCCGTCTTTCTCAGCCCGCGGCTGGGTGCGATCTCCCCCGCCAGGTATGCTCCGCCCAAAAGGGCGAGGAGATAGGCCGCGTCCCCGCCCATTTCCACGACGCTCATGAACTCATTCGAACCTGGCGTGCGGCGATCTTGAACCCAGGATTGGATGTCCTCGTCATGGGCGTAGGCCAAGCCCGTGAGCCCGAGAAGTGCGGCGCAGCCCAGGATCTCGGCCGGCTTCCAGGAGAGAGGCGAAGCGAGGACGCCTCCGGCATCCCTGGCCAGGAACGTCCAAAACTCATTGTCCAGATGATACTTTCTCTCCCGGACTTCCGGTTCAGCGCTGACAGCCGGTACCAAGGCCGCAAGGATCAAGGAGGGGACGAGGATCACGGCCGCGCCTCGGACTCCGATCATGTTCCCTCCGAGCGGCTCGTTCCGGCGGCCAGCGATTCTATGGTCCTCAAAGTCCTCTCCGTAGCGCCCTGAAGGCCCTTCAGTGTCTGCAGGGACCTCTTTCCCCTGGCTTTCAAGTCCTCGGGGTCGGAAAGAAGGAACATCTCCCGCAGGTCCTCACGCCGCGCGACCAACCGGGCCGCTCCCGACTCGAGGAACGCCCGTGCCAGGAAGGCGAAGTTCTGCATATGCGGACCGAAAAAGATCGGTTTTCCGTATGCGGCCGGCTCGATCAGGTTGTGTCCGCCCCAGGGGACGAGGCTGCCCCCGATGAAGGCCGCGTCGCACAGGGCATAAAAGCCCGCCAACTCGCCGATGGTGTCCAGGATGAGGACCTCCCAGTCCCTTCCGGTCCGGACCCCGGTTCGCCTCTCGACGCGCAGGCCCGATTCCCGGCAGATTCTCTCCACTTCGGAAACCCTGTCTACGTGCCGCGGAGCGAGGATGAGTGCGGAAACGGCGCCCGACCGGCCGGCTTCGACAAAAGCCTCGATAAGAAGCTGTTCCTCGCCCTCGCGGGTGCTTCCGGCCACGAGGAGCTTTTTCCCAGGCGGCAGGGAGATCTCCCCGGCGAGGCGCGCGAGCCTGTCCGCTTCGACCTCCGGGGGCATGATGTCGCACTTGAGATTTCCCGCCACCCGCACCCTGTCCGCGCTCATGCCCGACTCGATCAACCTCTGCCTGTCCTGCTCGGTCTGAACCAGGTACAGGGAAACATTCTTGAAGAGGCGAACGGCGAGCGGCCGCAGCCGTTTGTACCTTCGAAACGACCTCTCGGAGATCCTGCCGTTGACGACCAGCACTCCCCTGGTCCGTTTCCCGGCCTGGCGGAGGAGGTTGGGCCAGAGCTCGGATTCCGCGAGGACGAGGAGCCCGGGCTCGAGCCGGCGGACAAACCGCTTCACGGTCCATCCGAAATCGAAGGGGGCGAAGAACAGCCGGTCGGCCATGGTCAGCTTTTGTCTCGCGACCTCCATGCCCGCCGCGGTCAGGACGGAGACATGGAGCGCCCAGTCCGGATGCCTGGATTTGATCTCCTGCAGCAATTTTTGGAGAGAGATGACCTCTCCCACCGAAACGGCATGCACCCAGAGCGAAAGACGCCCCGGGACGCGGTCCGGCAAGGGGAAACCCAGCCTGGGGAACAAGGACAGGGGCTTTTTTTTCATCAGGCGCATCCTGACGAAATAGACGGGCAGCAGGACCATCAGGGCCAGGGCCAGAAAAAAGGAATACAGGATATGCACGGGAAACCGACTATACACAAATCCTCCGGGTGGCGCAACGCCGCGGGTTGACGCGCCCCGGCCGCCCCCGCGACGCCGGGGACACGAGGACCCCAACATTTGCTTTTCCCGGCCGTTTCTGATAATATTCCGCCTTCGAAAGGACCGGACATGGCAGAAAAGAAAGAAACGGAAACAACGGAAAAAGGCGAAAACACTTCCCAAAGAAAGAAGATCAACCGTTTATCCCCGGCAGAGATAGAGGCCAAGCTCGAGCAGCTTAAAGCGACCCCCGGAGGCATGCAAACACGCTATGCCCAGCATCTCCTCCAAAGGTCTTCCTCGCTGAAGAAATAACGGTTTTCACGGCAGTCACCGTACGGCCGCGACGCCGATCTTTTTCTGAGGGGGGTATTCGCTTATCCGAAAGACGCGCGGTCAAATTGACTTCCCCACGGGTATTTGCTAGCATGGGATTGAAAAAAAAGGAGATAGATAAATTGTTAACCAAGGAATCCAAAACCCGGATCATGGACGAAAACAGGGTCCGCCCCAAGGACACGGGCTCGGTTGAAGTCCAGGTGGCGCTGCTCAGCGAGAAGATCCGCATCCTGACCGACCATGTGACCAAAGCCAAGAAGGATCACACGTCCAAAACCGGCCTGATGAAGTTCGTCGGCCAGAGAAAGCGCCTCCTGGCCTATTTGAAAAGGGAAGACCAGAGCCGCTACGAAAAGCTCATCAAGAAGCTCGGTTTGAGGAAGTAAGCCCGGTCCGGCTGAAACCACCGTCATGTCACAAACCATCACCATCGACATCAACAACCGTCCGATTTCCATAGAAATCGGGAAAATCGGCAAGCAAGCGGACGGGTCGGCGCTCGTGCGGGCCGGCGAAACCATCATGTTCCTGGCCGCCACCTCGAAAAAAGAGGTCCGGGAGCCCAAGCCCTTTCTGCCCCTGATCGTGGATTACCGCGAGAACACCTATGCCGCGGGCAAGATCCCGGGCGGCTTCTTCAAGCGCGAGGGACGGCCCTCGGAACGGGAAATCCTCATCAGCCGTCTCATCGACCGCGCCATCCGGCCTCTCTTTCCCGAGGGATACACCTTCGACACCCAGATCGTCGCCCTGCTGCTTTCGGCGGACCTGGTGAACGACAACGACACTCTGGGCATCATCGGCGCTTCGGCGGCCCTGTACTTCTCCGATATCCCCTTCGACACGCCCCTGGGAGCGGTCAAGATCGGGCTCGTGGACGGAAAGTTCATTCTCAGCCCCACGGCCGAGGAGCAGGACCGCAGCACCCTGACCCTGATCGCGGCCGGCACCGAAGAGGGCATCAACATGATCGAGGCCGGCGCCCTGGAAGTGGAGGAAGAGAAAGTCTGCGAAGCCCTGGTCCTGGCCGAGGAGGCCATCCGGAAGATCATCGCCGCCCAGAAGGAGGCCTTCGCCCGAACGGGCATCGTCAAGCGCACCTTCCAGCCCAAGGTCGTGGACGCGGCCCGCAAGGACGAGATCTCGCGCCGCATCGACGCCGACCTCCTGCGGGCCGTGGAAACCCCGGTGAAAAAAGAGAGCGAGGCCGCGGCCAGGAAGATCCTGGAAACCCTGCTGGCCGAAATTCCCGAGGACCGTCCGGACCTGGCCGCGGAGACGCGGGAGATCTTCTACCAGCTGCACAAGAAGATCGTCCGTGAATTCATCCTCGACCGGGGACGGCGGGTGGACGGACGGGCGCTGGATGAGATCCGCCCCATTCAGATCGAAGTCGGGCTTCTGCCCCGGACCCACGGCTCGGCGCTCTTCACCCGCGGAGAGACGCAGTGCCTGGCCACCGTCACCCTGGGGACCTTCGAGGATGTGCAGCGGCTGGACACCCTGCGCGAGGACGACCTGCACAAGCGCTTCATGCTCCATTATAATTTCCCGCCGTTCAGCGTCGGCGAGGTGGCCTTTCTCCGCGCGCCGGGGCGCCGGGAGGTGGGACACGGCG
>VGJG01000078.1 GCA_016867615.1 Candidatus Aminicenantota bacterium
CGTCCTCTTCGACCTCGACGGCACGCTGCTCGACACGCTCCGCGACATCGCCGAGGCCATGAATTCCGTCCTGGAACGGCTCGGACACCCGGCCCATCCCGTCGAGGACTACAAGCGCCTGACCGGGGACGGCGTCGACGCCCTGATCGAGAGCTCCTTTCCTCCCGGCGCTGCGAATCCGGAACTCATCCGCGATGCGGTCCGGATGCTGCGGGAGGAGTATCTTCTCACCTGGCGGCGGCACACCCGCCCCTATCCAGGCATCCCCGGACTTCTGGACGCCCTGACCGAGCGCGGCGTCCGGATGAACATCCTGTCCAATAAGAGTCACGAGTTCACGGTTAAGGCGGCGGACACGTTCCTGGGGCGATGGACGTTCGAGCAGGTCATCGGCGCGCGGCCGGACGTGGCGCGCAAGCCGGACCCTCGGGGCGCGCTCCGCATCGCCCGCCTGTCCGGACTGCCGGCTTCGGACTTCCTCTACCTGGGCGACACCATGACCGACATGCAGACCGCCGCCGCCGCGGGCATGTTCCCCCTGGGCGCCCTGTGGGGGTTCCGCACCGCGGAGGAGCTGTGGAGCCACGGGGCGAAGGCGGTCGCGGCCCGGCCCGAGGAGGTCCTCGCTTTCTTCGACGGACTTCCGGGGAAAGAATGAAGACCGTCGCCAGTCCCCTTGGTTCCGGGGCGATCGCCGAGGGTTCCGCCCCGGCCTCGTCTCCCGCTCGGATCCCGATGTTTCCTGAATGGAGATCGCATGAATAAAAAGAAATCCCCCGTTTTGAGACTGCGGCTCGTCCTGGCCGTCCTCCTTACGGCCGCATTATGCGCGGCTTCGGCGCCCGCGAAGTCGAATATTTCCAAGGAAAAAGCCAGCCTGCTCCACTGGCTCTCAAAGCCCGATGTGGTCGAGCGGTTCGGCCGCCTCTCGGACGCCGTCTGGTCCTACGCCGAGCTGGGCATGCAGGAGTTCAAGTCCTCCAAGCTTCTGGCCGACACCCTGGAAACGGAGGGATTCTCCGTGGAGCGCGGCGCGGCCGGGATGCCGACCTGCTTCGTGGCCGCCTACGGCTCGGGCCGCCCGGTGATCGGATTTCTGGGCGAGTTCGACGCCCTGCCGATGCTCTCCCAGAAGGGGCGCGTGCCCAGGAAAGACCCGGTCGTCGAGGGCGCGCCCGGCCACGGCTGCGGGCACAACACGATGGGCGTCGCGGCGGCGGCGGCGGCCATCGCCCTGAAGAACGTCCTCCAGAGATACAACCTCCCGGGGACGATCAAGGTGTTCGGCTCGCCGGCCGAGGAGACGCTCATCAGCCGTCCCTACATGGTCCGGGCCGGGTTGTTCGAGGGCGTGGATGCGGTCATCGACAACCACAGCTCCTCGGGCCTGTCCACGGGCTACGGCCGGGACGGGAACGCCGTCTTTTCCGTGGTCTTCACCTTCCGCGGCCGGACGGCCCACAGCGCCGGCGCGCCCTGGGCGGGCCGGAGCGCCCTGGACGCCGTGGAGATCATGAACGTCGCGACCAACTATCTCCGCGAGCACCTGAACATCGCCCACCGTCTGCACTACGTCGTCCTGGAGGGCGGGGAAGCCCCCAACGTCGTCCCCGACAAGGCCAGCGTCTGGTATTTCATCCGCAACACGGACGAGGAGGTCGAGGCCATGTACCGCAGGGTCCACGACTGCGCCAAGGCCGGCGCCCTGGCCGCGGGAGCGGAGCTGGCCGAGGTGAGGGTCCTGAGCGCCGTTCACCAGCGGCGGGCCTCCAAGGCCCTGGCCGAGGTCCTGCAGCGGAACATCGAGCTCGTGGGGATGCCCGCCTGGACCGAGGAAGAGCACGCCTTCGCCAGGGCGCTGCAGAAGGAATTGGGCAGGGAGGAGAAGGGCCTGCCGGACCGCTACGGCGAACTCAAGCCGCCGGGGGAGACGTTCGTCGGGGGAGGCTCTTCGGACGTGGCCGAGGTCACCCTGGTGGCCCCCACGGCCACTTTGAACTTTCCCGGCCAGGTCCCGGGAGCCGTCGGGCACCACTGGTCCTCCGTGTCCTCCAATTTCGGCTCCACGGCCTGGAAGGGACTGAGCTCCGGGGCCAAGGTCATGGCCGCCGCGGCCCTCGACCTTCTGACCCGCCCGAAGGATTTGAAAGCCGTCCGTGACGAGTTCGAGGCCGCCCGGGCCGCGAACCCCTACCGGTCGTTTCTTCCGGAGGACGCCCGGCCGCCCCTCGACCTGAACGAAGAGTTGATGAAAAAATGGAGGGTCCTCATGGAGAAAGACTATCCGGACGAAGGACTCCGGAAAGAGGAGAAAGGAAAATGACCCGTCGATACGGTTTCGGACAACGGTCGGTCCCGAGGGCGGGCGGCGCCCTCCTCCTGGGCTTCGCCCTCTTTTTTTCTATCGCAACCGCCCCGGTCTTGACCGCCCGGACGGAAAAACCCGTGCTCCACGGCCGGAGCTGGGTGGCCATCACCGGGAAGCCCCTGGCCGCCACGGCCGGCGCGCGGATCTTCCTCCAGGGCGGGAACGCCGTGGACGCCTCCTGCGCCATGCTGGCCGCGGTGTGCACGATGTACGACGTCCTGAGCTGGGGAGGGGAGACCCAGGCGCTGATCTACAACCCCCGCACGGGAAAGGTTGTGGGCGTCAACGCACTGGGTGTGGCGCCC
Organism: Candidatus Aminicenantota bacterium; assembly: GCA_016867615.1. Lineage (GTDB taxonomy): Bacteria > Acidobacteriota > Aminicenantia > Aminicenantales > JAFGAV01 > JAFGAV01. The sequence continues at coordinate 2,674 of VGJG01000078.1, forward strand.
GCCGGGGCGACGCCCGCGTTCTACAAGTCCCGGGGATACGCCTACCCGCCGTCCACCGGCCCCCTGTCGGCCGTCACGCCCGGCACGCCGGGAGGTTTGATCGTCATGCTGGCCGAGTTCGGGACGATGAGCCTGGAGCAGGTCCTGGCCCCGGCCATGGAGATGGCCGGGGGATATCCCGTGGAAAAGGAATTCACGGACCGGCTCAAAGTGAAGAGGAACCGGGACCTGATCCTCTCCTGGCCCGATTCCAAAAAAGTGTTCCTGCCCCGCGAGGGGGACCTTCCGCCCGAGCCCGGCGAAGTGTTCAGCCAGCCCGACCTCCTGGACACGCTCCGCAAGCTCGTGGAAGCGGAGAGGTCGGCGCTGGCCGCCGGCCGGAGCCGCGGGGAAGCCCTCCAGGCCGCCTATGACCGCTTCTATCGGGGGGACATCGCCCGGGAGCTCGTGCGGGGGACGAAAGAACTCGGCGGACTGATCGGCCTGGAGGACCTGGACGCCTGGCGCGTCCGCCTCGAGGAGCCCGTCGTCACGAACTACAGGGGCATCGACGTCTACAAGCTGACGAGCTGGGTCCAGGGCCCGGTCATGCTCCAGGCGCTCAACATGCTGGAGAACTTCGACCTGAAATCCATGGGCCACAACAGCGCGGCCTACATCCACACGATCTATCAGGTGATGAACCTGGCCTTCGCCGACCGGGACTTCTATTACGGCGACCCCTACTTCCCCCCCGAGGAACCGCTGCGCGGGCTGCTGTCCAAGGACTATGCCCGGGAGCGGCTGAAGCGCATCGATCCCGGGCGCAACGACCCGGACGCCGGGCCGGGCGACCCCTATCCCTTCCAGGGGGAAAAGAATCCCTTCCGCGGCCTGCTCGAAGGGTGGCAGCAGACCCGCCGCCTCGCCGGGAAGGGGCCCTCCGTGACGGCCTCCGACGCGATCGAGCCCTCGCTGCCCTCCGGAACGACATCGATCCAGGCCGCGGACAAGGAGGGCTGGGTCGTGTCCGTCACGCCCAGCGGCGCCTGGGTGCCCTGCGTCATCGCCGGCCGGACGGGCGTCGGCTTGAGCCAGAGGGCCCAGAGCTTCGTCCTGGACGCGGCCGAAAACCCCTTCAACGTCATCGCGCCCGGCAAAAGGCCCCGCGCCACCCTGACGCCCGGCCTGGCGCTCAAGGACGGCCTGCCCTACCTTTCGTTCGCCGTGCAGGGCGGGGACACCCAGGACCAGAACCTCCTCCAGTTTTTCCTGAACATGGTCGAGTTCGGGATGAACGTCCAGGAGGCCTGCGAGGCGCCGAACATCACCAGCTACCAGATGCGGGACTCCTTCGACCTGCATGAGATCGCGCCCGGCAAGCTCGACCTGAACGAGAGCGTCCCCCCGGAGGTTCGAAAGGCCCTGGAGGTCCTGGGGTACAAGATCAGCGTCAAGAAGCGCACCTCGGGACCGATCAACGCCGTTTTTTTCGACCGGAAACACGGCACGTTCTGGGGCGGATCGAGCAACTACGGCGAGGATTACGGCCTGGCCTGGTGAGCTTTCCGGAGGAAGGGGCAGGGAAGCCCGGCGTTTCGTTCAGGCCGTGGGAGAGCTGACGGCTCCCTGAAAAGGCCGAAGGAAGAGTCCGGCGCGTGCCGGAAGGAGGGCAGCGTTATGGCAAAGAGAGTCCAGATATGGCATACTGACAACGGGGGAAACATGACGCGTATTCAGCCGCCCCGTCGGGGCATTCTCGTCTCGGCCGCGCTCACGGCTTGTTTTCTGTGCGCCTTCTCTCCGGGAAACGCGGGAGACGCGCTTCCCGGCGGCCAAGCGGAGACGCCTTCCGCGCCGCGGTTCTTCTTCGAATCGGGCATCAATCCCGCGCTCGACTCCCTCCTGTCGTCCGGGGGCTCGATCCTGGTCAAGCCCCGGATCAACGACCAGGAAGTCGGATGGTTTCTCCTCGACCCGGGCGTCGAAGGCATGCGCATCCACGCCTCCCTGGCCGAAGCCCTGGAGCTTGCGGCGTCCGGAACGCACCGCCTGATCGCGACCTCCAAGTCCGAAGAACGCCGGACATGGCTGTGCTCCGCCTTTCAACTTGGTCCCTGCCGGGCCGAGAGGCTGGAGCTGACGGAGATGACCTCAAACCCTGAAGAAGAGACGGGCGAACCGGTGCTGGGCGTCGTGGGCACGGCCCTTTTGAGGTCGGTCGTGGCCGAGATCGAGCCCGGAACCGGTGCGGTCCGCCTCTATGACCCGTCGATCTACGCCGACCGTCCGGCGGACTGGAGAGAGTTCCGTCTGGCGAACAGCCTGCCCGTCGTCAACTGCCGCTTCGAGGGCGATCGCGAGGGGGAATTCGGTCTCGACCTGCGCTCCCCCCTGGGGGTCGTCTTCTTCCGGCCCGCGGTCGAGGCTCTGGGCTTCCTCAGGAACAAGGTCACCCGTCCGGGGACGATCTCGGGACAGAATTTCGGCAAGGCCTCGGTCCGGACGGGCGTCCTGGAATGGTTCGAGACGGCCGGATTCCGACGCGAAAAAGTCCGGGCGGTATTCCTGACCGAGGATGTCTTGGCCGCGTCGACCGCGGGGCTGACGGGACTCCTGGGCCGGGACGCCCTGGGAAAAGGCGTTCTGGTCCTGGACTATCAGCGACAGAGGCTGGCGGTCATGCCCGGCGAGGCCGAATAGCCGGGAAGCCGCCGTCCTGGAGGATTGCGCCTTCAGCCATGCGGCAACGCTTGATCCGGAAGGTCGGCCGAGATCGGACAGAGGTCTGTCTGAGTTAGAGATGAAAGGGAGAGAACCGGAATCGTTCAGGAGGCGCTGATGTCGCAACGAATCGGGAGAAGGGAATTTGTCAGGGCGGGGGCTCGGGCCGGCATCACGGCCGTCCTGGGCGCAGGATTGCTCGCGGGCAGATCTCGGGGGCAAGAGGCGCCGCTGCCCCCGCCGCCGGACCTGGCCGTGGTCACCGGACCCGACGCCTACGGGAACACCATGCGGGCCGTCGAGCTCCTGGGCGGCATAGAACGTTTCGTCCCGAAGGGCGCGAGCGTGGCCCTGCTGCCCAATGTCCAGAGCCGGCATCCCGGCACGTTCACCAAGCCGGAGATCGTGCGGGCCGTCATCCGCATGTGCCGCCGGGCGGGGGCGGAGCGCGTTGCCTGCCTGAGCTGGCTCACGCAAAAGCACTGGGACGATACCGGACTGGCGGCCGTCGTCTCCGCGGAGGGAGCGGTCCTCAGGCTCGTTCCCGCCGATGAGGGGGAATACCGTTCGGTTCCCGTTCCCCGGGGGAGAGCGCTCAAGGAAGCCCGGGTCCTCAAAGCGTTCTACGAGCACGATGTCTTCATCAACCTGCCCGTCACCAAGGACCATGTCGGCAACAAGTTCACCGGCACGCTCAAGAACTTGATGGGCTTGAACGAGCGGTCCAACAACAGAACCTTCCACCGCGAGCATTGGAAGACCGACCCGGAGGACATCGCCCACCTTGACCGGTGCATCGCCGACCTGAACACCGTCATCGAGCCGGCTCTCAACCTCGTGGACGCCATGGAGTTCATCGTCTCCAACGGCCCCATGGGGCCCGGGGAGCTTCTCCGGCCGCGCAAGGTCGTGGCCGGACGGGACCGGGTGGCGGTGGACGCGTATTGCGCCTCGCTGTGGGGGCTGAATCCCTCGGACATCCTGACCATCCGCTTCGCCCGCGAGCACGGGCTGGGGACGACGGACCTCGGCGGCCTGAAGGTCGAGGAAGCCGTCCTCGGGTCATGAGCCGCCCGGCGCTTCTCCTCGCCTGCCTCTTCCTCATGTGGACCGCGTCCGTCGACGCGGCAGAGGACGGCCCGGGCCGCTTTCTCCCCCCCGAAGGCGCTCTTCCCGGATTGAAGTCCGAAGGCGCCGCCCGAACGTTTCGCGGCGAACAGCTGTATGATCACCTGAACGGGGGCGCGGAAATCTTCATGGAGTACGGTTTCAAGGCCGCGGTCGCGCAGGACCTGGTCGACGAACGCGGCCGCGGGTTCGTCCTGGAGATCTTCGAGATGGAAGACGACGCCGCGGCCTACGGGCTGTTCACCTATTATCGGACGTCCGGCGGGGACGTCCCGGCCCTGGGGGACGCGGCGCACCTGGCGGATTACTATCTCGGCCTCTGGAGCGGACGTCATGTGGCGATCGTCACCGCCCAGAGCGGCGGCGGGGAAGACGAGGCCTCCATCCTGCGGCTCGTCGGCCGGGCCGTTGCGGACAGGATTCCCGGCGGAGGAACCCTTCCCCGCCTTCCTTCGCTTCTTCCCGGCGGAGACAGGGAGCCGGGAAGCGAGAAATATTTCGAGGGCGGGCTGGGATTTCTGAACAGCGTCGAATTTTTCGTCGGCGATGTGTTCGGCGCGCGCCGCGGGGCCAAAGCCGCCTTTCCGGGCGGGTACGATGTTTTTCTCCTTGAATATGAAAGACCGCAGGAAAGCCTGCGGGCTTTTTCCAGGGCCGAGGGCGCTTTGAAGGAACAGGAAGGTTTTCAGGACCTGTCGGACTCGTCCGGCCAGCGGTTTCAAGTCGCAAGAGAGGACGGAAAAATTGCCG
>VGJG01000079.1 GCA_016867615.1 Candidatus Aminicenantota bacterium
CTGGATGAGGAAGAAGGCGGCGATGACCGTCGTCACGTTGGAGTCGATGATGGCGCTCAGAGCGCGGGAGAACCCGAAGCCGATGGCGCTCAAGACGCTCCGCCCGGACCGGATCTCCTCCCGGATGCGCTCGAAGATCAGGACGTTGGCGTCCACGGACATGCCGATGGTCAGGATGATGCCGGCGATGCCGGGCAGGGTCAGGGCCACGGGGATTTTCATCACCACCAGGGCGCCCAGGGTGCCGATGAGGATGACCAGGTTGAACAGCAGGGCCACCACGGCGTTGATCCCCGCGCCCCGGTAATAGAACACCATGAACACCAGGGTGATAAAGAACGAGGCGACGATGGCCAACAGGCCCCGGCGGATGGAATCCGCTCCCAGGGAGGGGCCGATCGTCCGGTTCTCCAGGATCTTGATCGAAGCCGGCAGCGCGCCGGATTTGAGGGTCACGATCAGGTCGCGGACCTCCTCGATACTGAACCGGCCGCGGATGATTCCCCGGTCGGAGATGCGGTCCTGGATCGTGGGCGCGGACTGGACCTTTCCGTCCAGGATGATGGCCACCGGCTTGCCGATGTTCTCGCCCGTCAGCCGGGCGAACCGGGCGGAGCCCTCGGGCTTGAGCTCGAACCCCACGGCCGGGTTGTCCATCTCGTCCCGGTCGAGGTTCACCGAGCTCAAGTCCTGGCCGGTGATGGTCGCCACGCGGCTGACGAGGTAATAACCGCCCTCGGTCTTCTTGGGGTCGCCCTTGATGACTTCCATGTCCTCCGGGACGGCGCCGCCGAAGCTCTGCAGGAGGGCGGCCTCCTCTGGGGCCGGCCCGGCATGGACCAGCTTCCACTCCAAGAGGGCCGTTGTCCGGATGAGGTTCATCGCCCGGTCGGGGTTGGAGATGCCGGGCAGCTCGACGACGATGCGGTCGCCCTCGGCGCCGCCCTGGCGCTGGATGGTGGGCTCCGAGACGCCGAAGAGGTCGACCCGGTTGTTGATCGTCGCCAGGGCCTGGTCGACCGTTTCGGTGCGGATCGATCTCTCGGCGGCGTGCTTCAATGTCAGCCTGAAGGCCCCGGCGGTGACCGAGTAATCCCAGTCCCTCAGGTATTCGTCCAGGAGGTCCCGGACCTTGCCCTCGTCGTCGGCCGGAAATTGGGCCAGGGCGAACCGGCCGAGTTCGCCCTTGGTGATGGAACCGACGGTGAGCTTCTTCCTGGCGACCAGCTCTTTCAGACGGCCGATGGTCTGGTCGACATAGATCTCGACGGCGTCGTCGGTCTGAACTTGAAAAAGGAGGTGCATGCCGCCCGCCAGGTCCAGTCCCAGGGGGATTTTCCGCGGGGGCCAGCCCAGGATGACCGCCGCGCCCAGGACGACGAGCACCAGAATGACTTTTGCCAGCAGGTTTCTTCTCATTGCGGGTCCTGATTCATGGAATGCGGCCCTTGCCGGACCGGGGGAGTCGGGCGCGGCCGTCCGGGCGTCAGTCGCCCTTTTCCGCCTTGGGCAGAATCACGCCCACGGCGCTCTTGGTGATCTGGATGACGGTGTTGGAGGCGATCTTGACTTCGAGTTTGTCCGCGGACTTGAAGCCCATGACCGTGCCGTAGATGCCCCCGGTGGTGACGATGCGGTCTCCGGACTTGAGGTTGCCCACCATCTCCATGTGCTTCTTCTGTTTCTTGCGGGCGGGCATGATGAGCAGCAAGTAGAAGATGATGAAGATGCCGAACATCATAACGAACATCATCAGCGAGGACCCTCCCGCCGCGGCGCCCTGGGTCGTGGGCGTCGCCGCGGACGATGGGGCCGGCTGGGCCTGAAGGCCGAGGAGGTTGAAGAGCGTCATAGCGGCTAATCCTTCCGTGAGATGAAATTCCTTTTAAATTCTTTAAAGGAATGAGATTCAATACTTTGCCGCATTTCCCGGAAGAAGTCAAGATAAAAATGAAGGTTGTGGATGGTGTTCAGCACGGCGGAGCTGATCTCGTTGCGCTCGTAGAGATGGCGGAGATAGGCCCGGGAGAACGTCCGGCAGGTGTAGCAGGCGCACCGGTCGTCGAGCGGGCGTTCGTCCCGGGCGTATCTGCGGTTCTTGATGACGACCGTTCCCTCACGGGTGAACAGGCTGCCGTTGCGGGCGTTGCGCGTGGGCAGGACGCAGTCGAAAAAATCCGCCCCCCGTGCGACGGCTTCCAGGATATCGGCCGGGTAGCCCAGGCCCATGAGGTAGCGGGGCTTCTCTTCCGGGAGCCTCTCCAGGGACTCCTCCACGACCTCGAGCAGCTGGGTCTTGGGCTCGCCCAGGCCGAGCCCCCCCAGGGCATAGCCGCTGAACCCGATCTCCAGGAGCTCCTCGACGCTCCGCCGGCGGAGGTCCCTGTCCACCCCGCCCTGGGCGATGCTCCACAGCTGCTGCCGCGTTCCGTGCTCCTCGAACCGGCTCCGGCAACGCCGGGCCCAGAGCGACGTCAGACGGACCGCGTCCTTCATCTTTTCCGCCGGGGCGGGATATGCCGGGAACGTGTCCAGGGTCATGAGGATGTCCGAGCCCAACTTGACCTGAATGTCCACGGCGTCCTCGGGACGGAGGAAGATCCTGCCGCCGTCGAGATGGGAGGCGAAGGTCACGCCTGCGTCGCTGACGCGGGGCCGGGGGGCGAGGCTGTAGATCTGGAATCCGCCGCTGTCGGACAGGATGGGCCTGGTCCAGGAGATGAAACGGTGGACGCCGCCCAGGCGCGAGATCTCGTCCGCGCCCGGACGCAACGAAAGGTGATAGGCGTTGACCAGGATGATCTCGGCGCCCAGCTCCCTCAGCTGTTTATGGGTCAGGGCTTTCACCGTCCCCTGGCTGGCGACGGGGCCGAAGGCCGGTGTGCGGACCCGGCCGTGGGGGGTGCGGAGAATCCCGGCCCGGGCCCTGGAGTCCGGGTCGCGGGCGAGGACGGAAAAGCTCGATTTCATGGCGCGAAACGGAAATGGATCACGTCCCCGTCCCGGATGATGTGCTCTTTCCCCTCCAGGCGCACGGCGCCCTTCTCCTTGGCGGCCGTCATCGATCCCAGCTCGAAAAGTTCCCCGCAGGGTATGACCTCGGCCCGGATGAACCCCCGCTCGATGTCGGAATGGATGGCGCCCGCCGCGGCCAGGGCGGGGGAGCCCGCCCGCAGCGGCCAGGCGCGGACTTCGTCCTTGCCTATGGTGTAAAAGAAAAGCGTATCCAGGAGTCGGGGCGCGGCTTCGAAGAAGCGGTCCCGGACCGCCCGCTTGATGCCGAACTCGGCCAGAAAGGCCCCGGCTTCGTCGGGCTCGAGCTCCAGGATTTCGCTCTCCGCGCGGCCGCAGAAGGCCAGGACCTCCCCCCGCCTCGGCCCGAGGCCGAAGAGGCCGGCCGGGTCGTCCAGTCGGGCGGCGTCCCCGTCCGGCGCGTTGACCGCGTGCAGGAGCGGTTTCCGGCTCAGGAAGGCGAAGCTCCGGATGAGCTTGTCTTCGGCGGAGGTGAGTTCAACGTTCCGAAGCCCCGCCCCGGCCTCGACCGAGGCGCGCAACTTCTCGAGGAGCGCCTTCTCCTTCTCCCCCTCGGGCGATTTCGCTTTCCGGAGGTCTTTGTCGAGTTTCTCCAGGCGGGCCTCGAGCGACAGAAAATCGGCCAGAGTGAGCTCTTCCTCCATGGCCGCGATGTCCCGCGCCGGGTCGACCGGCCGGTCGCTGAACACCGCCTCGTCCCGGAAGGCCCGGACGACGTGGACCAGCCCGTCCGCCTTGCGCAGTTGGGCGAGGAGGGCGCTCGTCTTGACTTCACCCGCCGAGATGCCGGCCAGGTCGATAATGTCCAGGGTCGCCGGGACCTTCTTTTTATCTTTATAGAGGGTCCCCAGCCGATCGAGCCGGGGGTCGGGGATGGGGCAGGTCCGCAGCACGGGATCCCTCCTGCCTTCGTCGTAGGCATGGACCTCGAGACGGGCGCCCGTCAGCAGGTTGAAGAGCGTCGTCTTGCCCGTCCTGGGGTAGCCGAAGAGGGTGAAATTCATCGTCTAAGTAAAGCCCGATCGGGAAAGCCTGTCAAGCGGGGGATGAGGCAAGCCGATGGGGCCCCCCTTCCGCTATGGGGGCCTCGGGGCGAACCCGGCGCCGTTAGCCTCATCCGAGAATAAGAGCGAAGGCGGATCCTCGGCGCATGTCGCCTCGGCACTTTCCTTAGTCTTAATTGAAAACTGAAGAGAAGAAGCCGAGCGCTCATGGGGAAGGGTTTCTCGACACCCGGCGGGGGAGAGGGAGCGCCGGTCGGGCAACGCGGAGGAGGCGGCCGTTGTTATTGGGGGAGAATAATACTATTCTATGCGTCGGATAGAGGCCGCAAACCTTGAGCAAAAAAGATAAGAAGCCCCGGACGAAGAGCGGGCTGCGGGAAGCGTTCGAGCTTCTGGCCGAGACGGCCGTCTTCGTCTTTTTCATACTGACCTTCGTCGTCCAGTCGTTCGGTGTGCCCACGCCCTCCATGGAGCCCGCGCTTCTTGTCGGGGATTTCATCCTGGTCAACAAGATGGCCGCCGCCCCGGCCGCGTCCGCCTTGGAGAGGGCGTTGCTCCCCAGGCGGGAGCTCCGCCGGGGGGACATCGTGGCCTTCAAGGCCCCGTCCGAGGATTTGAAGAAGGATTACGTCAAGCGGGTCATCGCCCTGGAGGGCGAGCGGCTCGAGATCCGGGGCAAACAGGTCCTGGTCGACGGCCTGCCCCTTCCGGAGCCCTACAAGGTCCATCTCTACGGCGCCCTGCCCCTCGAGGGCGACCATTTCGGTCCCCTGACCGTGCCCCGGGGGCATGTCTTCGTCATGGGCGACAACCGCGACGACAGCGCCGACGGCCGGACCTGGGGTTTTCTCCCCGCCGAGTACGTCAAGGGCTTTCCCTGGCTCATTTATTTCTCCTACCGCGCCGAGCCCAACTCCCACCTGCGGACGGGGCTGGGAGAGAGGCTCAAGCGCTTCCTGAGCCTGCTGCCCAAGGCGCGCTGGAACAGGATGTTCAAGGTCGTGCGCTGAAGAAATGCGGCGACGCGCCGCCGGGATCAAAAAACCGGCGCTCTTGATGAAATCGTCCGTTTCTTATATAGTACCCCTCCGTTTCCATGAGAATTCAGACCCGAGGTGAACGCCCGTGAAGACATACAGGCTGGTCCGCATCCTGTCCCTCCTGGCCGTGGTGGTCATCGCCCTGTTTTTCCCCGTGACCAAAGCGTTGAACGCCCTGCTCGTCGGACTCGTGCTTTATATCATCCGGGGCGTCATCCTGACCGTCGTCTTCGAGAAGCAGCAGAAGAAGGACCCGGAAAAATCCAGGAACGTCTTTCGCGAGATGTTCGAACTTGTCGTCGAGACGGCCGTGTTCGTCTTTTTCGTCATGACCTTCATCGTCCAGGCCTTCCAGATTCCCACCGGATCTATGGAGCCCACCATGCTGGTGGGGGATTTTCTCCTGGTGAACAAGCTCGTCCATGCCCCGGCCGCGCTGCCCCTGGAGAAGGCGGTCCTTCCCCGGCGCGAGATCCGGCGGGGCGATATCGTCGTCTTCAAATCCCCGCCGGACCTGAGCAAGGATTTCGTGAAAAGGGTCATCGGGTTGCCGGGGGAGACGATCCTGATCAGGGACAAACAGGTCACGATCGACGGCCGGCCGCTGGAGGAGAGCGGGTACAAGGTCCACATTTACCCCGGACACGTCATGGACGGCGACGATTACGGCCCGGAGAAGATCCCCGCCGGACATCTGTTCGTCATGGGGGACAACCGGGACAACAGCGCCGACAGCCGCGTCTGGAGATTCCTGCCCCTGGCGAACGTCAAGGGCCGTCCGTGGATCATTTATTTTTCTTATAAAGCCGACAGCCTGGCCTTCGAGCCCGCGGCCCCCGGGATCAAGACGAACCTCTTCAAGGAGATCCGCATCCTCATCAAGGACGGCCGCGTCAAACGCATCTTGAAAGTCATCCGCTAGCGCCCGTCGGACGCTCCCGCCTCTCCCCGGCAACCGGAGAGGGCGGAGTCCGGCCTAATCGGAGGCCTTGATGCGGATGTCCTCGTAAGAGGAGATGTAGAAGATGGGATTTTCAGCGGTGAATTCCTTGACAAAAACCTGGCTGCGCACGATGCCGTCCATGTCCCGGCCTACGGGGAGGCCGAGGAAATACAGCAGCGTGGGCGCCAGGTCGATGAGGCGCCAGCCCTCGATGTTCTTCGCCCTCGAGATTTTCTTGCCGTAGAAAAAGATCGCGCCGTCGGGCGCCTGTTCGTGATCGGCCGATACTCCGGGGCGGCCCGACATCCAGCCCAGAAGCCTCTTCCAGAAGGGGAGCGGCTCGATGCCGTGCGTCGAATAGACGATGAGCGTCTCGTCGTCCTTGAGAGAGGCCAGGCAGCGTCCGATGATCCGGTCGTAGAACTGGTAGTATTTTTCAATCACCGCGCCGAACTTGGCCGTGTCGGCGGCGTCCACGCCGCTGTAGAGGTCCGGAAAGCTGTATTGATAGAAATATTTCTCCATGGTGTTCAAGCCCGTGAGCGCCAGGGAGAAGACCCGGGGCTGGACGCGCTGGCGCTCCTGGTTGGCCTCCTCCTCGAGCCTGAAGTCCCGGAAGAAAGACTGCCGGGCGGGGGTGAACAGGGGCGAGGTCTCGAACCTCAGGTCGTCGAAGAGAAGGGCGAAAGCCGTCTCGGCCTTCTGCCCGGCCGGCGGAGCTTCCCCGGCGGCGGCCCGCCCGCGTCTCAGGACGCTCAGCCCGCAGTCGGAGAAGAGGGACCACATATCGGCCGGACGGTCGACGGCTCCGGCCGGAGAGGGCTTGAGGAGGCCCAGCCGAGTGAGCTGGCTGAAAAAAATGAAGCGGGGGATGACATCCAGCCGCTGGGCGTGATTCCGCAGGCGGTAGGAGAGAGCGGAAAGACGGCGGTGCTTGGCCGGAAGCTTGCCCGTATCCAGGGAAGCGCCCAGCACTTCCGGCTCATTGGGGGTGAAACCCGCCAGCCTCCCCCAGCTTCCGTTTTCCACGAGGTGGCTGAAGTTGGGCAGTTTGTTCTGGGAGAGAAGGGGGATGATGAAATCGAAGCTCAAGCCTTCCATGTCCAGCAGCGTCAGCCTGGCGTTGAACCGGGGGGCTTCCAGCACGGACGTTTTGCCCGCTGGGCGGGA
>VGJG01000080.1 GCA_016867615.1 Candidatus Aminicenantota bacterium
AAGTCGAAGTCGTCGAGCTTCTTCAGGGTTTCGGCGTCCCGGAGGGAGTAGGCGCCGTTGGCGTCCACCTGGAGGGCGATGTCGGGAAAACGGCGGCGGACCGCCTCGCAGGCCGCGACATCCCAACCGGGCTTGATCTTGATCTTGACCCGGCGGTAGCCCTGGGCGACATATCCCGCGACGCTCCGCACCAGGTCGTCGAGGGAATCCTCGATGCCCACGCTCACGCCCGCCTCGATCCCGTCCTGCGTCCCGCCGTAAAGCGTCCGCAGAGAAACGCCCCGCTCCTTGGCCCGCAGGTCCCAGAGGGCCAACTCCAGCCCGGCCTTGGCCATGGGGTGCCCGCGGAAACGGCGGGCGCCGAGAGCGAACGCCTCGGGGTCGGACGACCCTTCCCGGAAAAGCAGGGGAACGAGGAAATCCCTCAGGACATGCCAGGCCGTCTCCGCAGTCTCGGCGCTGTAGAGCGGGGCGCGCTCGGCCACGCACTCCCCGTAACCCGTCAGGCCCCCGGCGCGGACGACGGTTAGGAGGAAAACCCTCTCCTGCTCCCGGCCGAAACTCGTCTCGAAAAAATGAACATAGGGCAGGGCGGCCTTGATGAGCTCCACGCTTTCGACCTTCATCCCGCGCCTCCGCCGGCGGTCATGCCGGCCCGTCGAGAGTCAAACCCCGGGCCTCCGCCGTCCTCCGGTAAACCTCGACCGTCCGGGCGGCCGTGGATTCCACGGAGAACCGGGCATGGACCCGGATGTAGCCCTCGAGCCCCAGCCGGGCGGCGAGGCCCCGGTTGCGGTAAAGGGCCAGGACGGCGTCGGCCAGGGCCTCGGGGTCCTTGGGGGGGACGAGCAATCCCGACTTTCCGTGCTCCACGACCTCGGGGATGCCTCCGGTCCGCGTGGCGACCACCGGCAGGCGGCAGGCCATGGCGTCGAGCAGGGAGCTTCCCAAGCCCTCCAGGTGCGAGGACAGGACGAACTGGTCGAGGGAAGCCAGGATGTTGGGGATGTCCTCGCGGAAACCGAGGAAGTAGACGACGTCCTTGACGTCCAGACGCTCGGCCTGCCTGGTCAGCTCGAGCTTCAGGGAGCCCTCGCCGACGATGATGATCTTGATCTTCCGGGAGCGCTGCATGAGGATCCGGGCCGCCTCGAGGAGATAGCGGTGGCCCTTGTGGTCCTCGAGCTGGGCGACGATGCCCACCAGGTAGTCGGATTCCGAGAACCCGTATTCCCGGCGCAGGGAGTCGCGGGGACGGTCGCCCTCGTAGACCGAGAAATCGATCCCCGAGGGGACGACCGCGACCTTCTCCGGAGGCACGCCGCCCTCGACGAGCACCCGCTTGACGCCCTCCGAAATGGCGATGACCGCGTCCGCGCCCCGGACGTACTTCCGCCGGGAGAGCGCGTTCCGGCGCAGGGGGAAATCCACGCGGCGGGAGAGGAACCTCAGCGGCACGCCCGCCAAGGAGGCGGCCATGAGCCCGACCGCGGCCGCGTGGGCGTCGTGGCAATGGACGAGGCGGCACTTGCGGCGGCGCATGGCCAGGGCCAGCCTCAGGGCCGCCAGGAAGCCCAGCTCGCTCCGCATCCTGCGGGGCAGGAGGGGCAACCCCTCGGCCGCGGCCTTGTCCGCCAGGGGGCTCTTGGGCTGAACGACGAAGGTCACCGGCCAGCCTTTGCGGCGCAATTCCCGGACGAGGAAAAGCGACTGGCGCTGGCCGCCCCGCCACTCCCGGCCGGCGTCAATATGAAACAGGCTCAATCCTCTCCCCCTTCTTCCAGATCTCGCGCAGCTTGGCGTAGCGGAGGAAAACGGCGTAGCCGTTGAGGACGGCGATGACCAGGCCGGCGAACCCGTCCAGGAACCCGCGCCTGAGGACATACGAGCGGACGAATCGCGCCGGGGGCAGGAACAGAAGATGGTAGCCGCGGCATTTCCTCCGGCGGGCGTAGAGCTTCTTGGCTCCCAGCTGGGAGAAGGAATTGATCCGGGCCACGTGGTCGGCGATGTTCCGGTAGGTGAAATGATGGATCGGATGGCGGAGCCTCTCCACGCGGCCCCGGAGGACGAGCTTCTCGTGGACGTACTCGCCCTCCCAGCGGGCCGCCGCCCGTCGGAAGAGCCGGACGCGGCGGTCGGGATACCAGCCCGAATGCCGTATCCAGCGGCCGAGATAGCGCACCAGCCGGGGAGCGGAATAGCCGTCGCATCCGGGGTCGCCCTCCGGAAGCCCCCGGATCTCGTCCTTGAGCTCGGGCGAAACACGTTCGTCGGCGTCCAGGGACAGGACCCAGGCGCAGGACGCTTTGCCGTTCCCGAAATTCTTCTGGTCGGAGTAGTTCGTCCAGTCGCGGACATACACCCGGCAGCCGTATTTCCTGGCCAGCTTGACCGTGCCGTCCGTGCTCCGGCTGTCGACGACGACGACCTCCCGGACCAGGCCCCGGAGACTGCGCAGGGCGTCCTCCAGGCGCTGCTCCTCGTTGTAGGTGATGATGACCGCCGAGATGTCCACGGCCGGAATTCTACCACAGGAGAAAACAAGGGGGAAGGAAGGTCCCCGTCCTTGACTTTGAACTTCGAGTCGACTACAAATGAGGTCGCCTCCCATGTCCAAAAAGTTCTCCCTCCCCCAGCTCGGGCTGCTCCTGCTCCTCTCTTTCCTCGGAGCCTTCTTCGTCGACTTCTGCCGCGGGCTCAACCGCTGGTCCGTCCTGGACCGCTCCTGGTCCCCCGACCCGCTGCGGATCCTCCTCCTGGCCCTGCTCATCTTCCCCTGCTTTTTCTGTTTCTGGGCGCTCTATTCCTGGCTGACGCGTAAAACGTTCGACCTGGACTACGGACGCAGCCTGGGGAGGGACCTGCTCACCTACCTGCCCATGCTGGCCTTTCTTCCGGCGCCCCTCATGCTCCGCCACTATCTCACCGTCGACGACCTGCGCGCCCGGCTGGTCCTGCTGGGCGTCGGCGTGCTGCTCGCCGTCCTGTACCTCAAGGCCGTCCACATCGGGAGATGGCACGGGGAGCGCAAGGCCTGGGGGGGCGCGGTCGCGGCCTGGTGGTCGAAGCTCTCGCTCAAGAAAAGAGCGGCCCTCCTCTTCGCCGCCGCCGTCCTCGTGACCAACGCCGGGTCTTTGAGGCTCTCCTCGGCGGGAGTTGCGTTCTCGGGGGACGAGCCCCACTACCTGCTCATCACCCACAGCCTCCTCCACGACGGCGACTTCAACCTCAAGAACAACTACGCCGCGCGCGACTACGACGCGTTCATGCCGCCGGGCATCCTGCCCCTCGAGGCGCACGTTCATGACCTTCCGGAGAAGAACGCGGCCTATTCCTTCCACTCGCCCGGCGTGTCTTTCCTCATGCTGCCCTTCTACGCCGCCGGAGAAGCCCTGGGCCGGCGCGGCCTCATCCTTCTCCTGCGCCTGGGCATGAGCCTCCTCGGCGCGGCCTTCGTCCTGCAGCTCTATCTCTTCGCCCGCCGGGAATTCCAGAGGGAAGGCCCGGCCCTGGGGTTGTGGGCCGTGGCCTGCTTGAGCTCCCCGGTCTTCTTCTATTCTCTTCACATCTATCCGGAGATGCCCGTGGCGTTCCTCTCCCTGTGGCTCTTCCGCCTGGCCCGCCACGGGGAGTCGTTCACGGCCGGAAAGCTCCTGCTGGCCGGAGCGGCCCTGGCCTCCTTCGTCTGGTTCCATGCCATCAAGTACCCCCTGCTGCTCGTCCCGCTGTTCCTGTATCTTGTCTGGTCCCTCGTCCGCAGGCACGGCGTGCGCTGGAGGCTCGCCTGGCTCCTGGCCGGGTCGGGTTTCATCGGCGGCCTTTACCTCTTCTTTCAAAAATCCCTGTACGGGTCGCTCTCGTTCTCCACCGTTTCCTGGCAGGGACCGATGTCGGGCGCGGAATCCCTGTCCTTCATTAAGCAGGTCCTGGGCGGCATCCCCTTCCGTTTCCGCTGGGAGACCCTGGCGGGCTATTTTCTCGATCAAAAGGACGGGCTGCTGCTCTACGCGCCCGTCTTTTTTTTCGCCTTCCTGGGGATGGTGGTCATGGCCCGGCGGAAAGCCCGCGACCTGCTGCTCCTCATCGGCCTGGCGGCTCCCTACATCCTCGTCCAGGCCTTCCTCACCCAGCGCACGGGATACGCCCCCCAAGCCCGCCCGCTCGTCTCGGCCGTCTGGGCTCTGGCCATACCCCTCGGCTGGTTCCTGGCCCACAACACCAAAAAACTTTTCTCCTCGCTCTTCGCCCTGGCCGCGGTCCTCAGCCTGGCGGCGGTCGGGCTGCTGCTTCTCCAGCCGGCGGCCCTCTATCAGGAAACGACCCAGGGAGCCACCGAGCGGGGCGGAGCCCTGTTTCTGGGCTTGAGCAACCTTCATTTCCAGCTGAGCGACTTTCTGCCTTCTTATCTCAAGACGGCGGACGGCGGCTGGAAGCCGAACTTCATCTGGCCGGGCCTGCTGCTTCTTTTCCTCCTGGTCTATGCGCTCTGGCCGGGACAGGGGAGGCCCTTCCGCTTCGGCGCGCATGTCGCCCTGGCGACGGCCGGAGCGGGGGTTCTGTTCTTCTGGCTGGCCCTCTATCCGCGCGATGTCCTCCGCAACCCGGTCCGGATGAGCATTCCGGGAGCGGGCCGGGTGGGTTTCTTCAACCTCTCCCGCGCGGCCAGGCCTTCCGACCCTCCCGGACGTTTCCTTCTTCTCCAGGACGGCCGGGCTTACAATTTTTATTTCGCCTCGGGTCGGCCGCTCGAAGCCCTTCAGTTCGAGGTCGGCTCGGATAGGGGCGACTATGCCCTGAAGCTCGCGCTCTTCGACCACGCCTTCCACCGCGGCCGGACGCGCCGGGACTTCCGGACGATCACCTACAACAGCCCGCCGGCTTACCCGTGGAAGCGGTCGTTCCTCTACCGGGTGAGCATCGACCTCCAAAAGCGTTCGGCCGTTTCCACGGGGGAAAATCCTTACCGCTTCGAGCTGCGGCCCGTCGTCCGCTGAGCGGACCGCGTCAGGCGCGGCGGGAATCGAACATCCGGAAACGGAGCAGCCCCTTCTTGTGCAGCTTGAACTTGACGAGCGTCTTGAGGATGGACAGGCCGTAGACCGCGCTGCGGGCGAACCCGATCTGCGACGCCTCGGGGAAGTAGCGCGTCTCGATGGGGATCTCCCGGATGCGCAGGCCGTGGGTGACGCCCTGGGCGATGATCTCCGAGTCGAAGACGAAGTCGTCCGAAAGCACGGGGAAGTTCACGGTCTCCAGATAGCGCCGGGAGTAGGCCCGCAGGCCGGAGTGGTACTCGGTCAGGTACATATAGAACACGGCGTTTTCCAGGGCGGTCAGGAAAATGTTGGCCAGGTACTTCCACTTGGGCATGCCGCCCTCCAGGGGACGGCCGCCCAGCATGCGCGATCCGAAGACGGCGTCGCACTCCCCGCGCAGGAGCGGCAGGACGAGATGGGGGATGACGCGCGGGTCGTACTGGTGGTCGGGATGGACCATGATCATGATGTCCCCGCCCATCCGGAGCGCCTCGGTGTAGCATGTCTTCTGGTTTCCGCCGTAGCCGCGGTTGCGCTCGTGAACGAAGACCGTGAGACCCAGGCGGCGGGCCAGGGCCACCGTACCGTCCCGGCTGCAGTCGTCGGTGAGGATGATGACGTCCACCCAGGGACGGGGGATGTCGGCCAGTGTCCGCTCGAGCGTCTTCTCGGCGTTGTAGGCCGGCATGACGACGATGATTTTTTTCCTTCGGCGTTCGGGGGGAACGGGGATCCTCTCCGGCGCACGGCCGGCCCTCTCGGCCTTCGTCTTCCTCCCCTTCATGCGCCCTAATCTAGCACAATCGTCCGGAATGCAACAGCCCCCCTTCCATGCATGTCCCGCCTGTCACTCTTAGCGCCGCGCGGTCCTCAGGCCGACGGAGCCGGAGCATTTCCGGGGCCGGGTGGGAGGGTTGAAACGCCTCCCGACCCCTCCCTCATGGGCGCGTTCAGGAGCGCGGCGGCGGAAAGGAGCGGTCTTGACGCCCCGGGGACGCCGGAATACACTGGGCGGGACATGAGCCGCAAGCCGCGCAACGTCCACTCGAACATCCTGTCCTACGCGGTTTTCATCGTCCTCAGCTGGGGCGTCGCCTATTATCTCCTCTTTCTTCTCCAGAGCCGGAAGTTCACCATCCTCGACCACCGTTTCCGTCCCGGCCTTCTCCTGTTCGGCGCCGTCTGGGCCGCAGCGTTCCTGGCCCTGGCCGCGCTGGGCAGGGTCGCAAGCCTCCGGGCCTGGGATAAAGACATGCCCCTCGACCTGGGGAGAAGGTTCATGCCCAAGCTGGCCGTCCTCTCTCCCCTGGCCTTTTTCCTTCTGACCCCCCTTCTGGCGGTCGGTCCCTACCTGACCCGCGAGGACCTGCGTTCGCGGCTCTTTATCCTGGGCGGCCTCATCGTCCTGGCCGTCTTCTTTCTCGGCTTGGCCGGAAAATCCGAACACCAGCCGGAGTGGCGGGGGCTTCTCCGGCGCCTCGAAGAACGGATCGCCCGGCTGCCGCGGAGGAAGAAGATCTTCGTCCTGTTCCTGCTCGCCCTCCTGGTTTACAACGCCGTGACCCTGGCGCTCGTCGCGGGGGGGGTCACGTTTTCCGGGGACGAACCCTATTACCTCATGACCGCGCACAGCCTGTACGCCGACGGGGACATCAACCTGGCCAACAACTACCGCCAGAGGGATTACTTTAAATTTTACGAGCAGGAAAAGAACCCGCGGCTGAGGCTGGGGGTCTATGCCCGCCAGGGCAAGGACCCGGACACGGCCTATCCCATCAACCTGCCGGGCATCTCGGTCCTGATGCTGCCCTTCTACGCCCTCAGCCGCCTGGCGGGCGGAGCGCTGCGGATCTTCCTCATCAAAGGCAGCCTCGCCGTCTGGGCCGCGCTGCTCGGCGTCCAGGTTTACCTTTTGGCCAAGCAGACCTGGAACCGGGAGCGTCTGTCCCTGGCGCTCTGGGCGCTGTCCGCTTTCACCGCGCCTGTCCTTTTTTTCGCCGTCCACCTCTACCCCGAGCTGCCGATCGCCTTCCTCTCGGCGTTCCTCTACAGGAAGGTCACGTCCCGCGATAGGTTGTCCGCAGGGCACCTGGTCCTGTTCGGCCTCCTCCTGGCGCTTTTTCCCTGGTTC
>VGJG01000081.1 GCA_016867615.1 Candidatus Aminicenantota bacterium
CCGCCAGTGGGGGGGGTGCTCCTCATCCTGGCCGCCGTCCTGATCATCAGCTACCACAAGAGCGAGCAGGCTCTCTCCCGAAAACGCCTCTGGGCGGGGATCGCCCTGGGCGTCCTGGCGCAGCTCCTCACGGCGCTGAGCATCATCCTGATCAAGCGCCGTCTGGAGGGCCTCCCGCTTCTGTGGGCGACGAACATGCGCATCGCGGGCGGGGTGATCTTCCTCCTGCCCGTCATCCTCCTCCATCCCCGGCGGGACGGGCTGCTGCGGCCGCTCCTCAGGCGATCGAACTGGAAATCCATGGCGCCGGCCGCCGCGCTGGGCACCTATCTCAGCATCCTGCTCTGGATGGGAGGAATGAAGTACGCCCAGGCTTCCGTGGCTTCGGCCCTCAATCAGCTGAGCCTGGTCTTCGTCTTCCTTCTGGCCGTCGCCTTCCTCCGGGAAAAGGCCTCGCCGCTCAAAGTCCTGGCCGTCCTCCTGGCCGCCGCGGGAGCGGTTCTGGCCTCGTCGCTCTAGATGAGGCCTCCCCCTCCGGCGCGGATTTTGACTTCCCCCCCGGCCTTATGCTATAGGATGATATCGCCCGCGGAGAGCCGAGCCGACCGAACCCCATGAACCTCAACATCGTTCTCCTCGGCCTCGGCCAAGTCGGGTCGCACCTGGCCAAGGTCCTGTCCCGGGAACAGCACAACATCGTCGCCATCGACAACGATCCCCTTCCCTGCCGGGAAGCGGACGAGGGTCTGGACATCAAGGTCCTCCAGGGCTGGGGTAGCGACCACCGCGTCCTCGAGGAGGCCGGGATCGAACACGCGGACATGATGATCGCCGTCACCGGCGACGACGAGCAGAACGTCCTGGCCTGCAGCCTCGCGGCCCGCTACGGCGTCAAGCAGAAGATCGCCCGGATCCGCAACCCGGCCTTTTTCCAGAACCCGCCGCGGTTCACCCTCGCCGACTGGGGCGTCGACCTGGCCATTCAGCCCGAGCTCGAGACGGCCAAGGAGATCGTGCACCTCATCAAGCGCAGCGCCGCGACCGACGTCCTGGAATTCGCCGGCAACAGGGTCCAGCTCATCGGCGTCCGCATCGACGCCGCCTGTCCCCTGGTGCACAAGACCCTCGAGGCGGTCAGCCGGGAGTTTCCCGACCAAGTCTTCCGCGTGGTGGCCATCCTCCGCGGAGCCGAAACCATCATCCCCGGCGGAAACGACACCTTTCAAAGCCGCGACCAGCTGTTCATCGTCGCCGCCACCGACGACATCCCCGGCATCATCGCCCTGCTGGGCAAGTCCGACGAGAAGCTCCAGCAGATCATGATCCTCGGCGGCGGGCGGGTCGGCCGGGCGACGGCCCGCATCCTGGACGGGGAGAAAGACCTGACCATCAAGCTCATCGACTCCGACGCCGACCGCGCGCTCGCCCTGGCCGACGAGCTGGAGCGGACCCTGATCATTCACGGCGACGGCCGCGACTTCAACCTCCTGGCCACGGAGGGGGTCCTGGAGACCGACGCCCTGGTCAGCGCCACGGACGACGAGGAGACCAACATCCTGACCAGCCTGCTGGCCAAGCACCTCGGCGTGACCAAGACCATCGCCCTGGTCAACCGGCGCGAATACCTGCCGCTCATGGCGCCCATCGGCGTCAACGCCGCGGTCAACACGAACGTCATCACCTCGAACGCCATCCTCCGGCTCATCCGGCGGGGGGACGTCGTTTCCCTGGCCTCGCTCTCGGGCCTGGACGCCCAGGCCGTCGAATACCTGGCCCACGCCGATTCCCGCATCACCCGCAAGCCCCTGAGCCGCGTCCGTTTCCCGCAGGGCGCCATCCTGGGCGCCGTAACCCGCGGAGACGCGGTGTTCATCCCCGTGGGGGGCACGCGCATCCAGCCGGAGGATCACGTCATCGTCTTCTCCCTTCCCCAGGCGCTGCCCGATGTCGACAAGCTTTTCTCCAAATAGCGGGCTTTCCGGGGGGGAAATCCGGAGCGGCGGATAGGACCGTGAATTACCGCATCGTCGTCCGCGTCCTGGGTTTCCTCGTATTTTTTGTCGGACTGTTCATGGCCGTCCCGGCGCTCTTCGCCTGGCACCACCGCGGCCCGGACCTGGGAGCCCTGCTCCTCTCCTCGGTCCTGACCATGGCCTTCGGCGCGGCGCTCGTCCTCGTCTTCCGCGCCAGGGGCGAGATCCTGGTCAGGGACAGCTTCGCCATCGTGGTCCTCGGCTGGCTCCTGGCCTCGACGTTCGGCGCACTGCCTTTCCACCTCTCGGGCGCCCTGCCCTCGTTCACCGACGCCTTTTTCGAGAGCATGTCCGGCTTCACGACCACCGGAGCTTCCGTCCTCGTCCGGGTCGAAGACCTCCCCCACGGACTCCTTCTCTGGCGGAGCCTGACTCATTGGCTCGGCGGCATGGGGATCATCGTCCTCTCCCTGGCCATCCTGCCTATGATCGGCGCGGGCGGCACCCAGCTGTACAAGGTCGAGATCCCCGGCCCCGCCCCGGACAAGATCACGCCGCGCGTCCGTCAAACGGCCACAACCCTCTGGGGAGTCTACGTCCTCCTCTCCGGTCTTGAAACCCTGCTCCTCCTCCTCGGAGGACTCAACCTCCATGAGGCGCTCTGCCAGACCTTCGGGACGATGGCCACGGGCGGTTTTTCGACCCGGACGGCCTCGATCGCCGGGTTCCACAGCCTGTTCGTCGAGGCCGTGGTCATCGTCTTCATGCTCCTGGCCGGGACGAATTTCTCCCTGCATTACCACCTTCTGAGGGGGAAGCCCTCGGCCTACTGGAAGAGCGAGGAATTCCGCTTCTATCTGGTCATCATCGCCGTCTTCTCCGCTCTCCTGACGGCGCAAAACCTCCTGGCCGGCTCCTACGGGACGGGCGAAGCGGTCCGCCACTCCGTGTTTCAGACCGTGTCCATCACCACCACCACGGGTTTCTCGACGGCCGATTTCGGAAACTGGTCCTCCTCGGCCCAGCTCATCCTGCTCTTTTTGATGTTCATCGGCGGATGCGCCGGGTCGACGGGCGGCAGCATCAAGGTCCTCCGGGCGGTGATCCTCATCAAGCAGGGGTTGGCCGAGCTGAGGAAGCTTCTCCATCCCCGGGCCGTCATCCCCGTCCGCATCGACGGCCGGACCGTTCCTCCCGGGGTGGTCATCAACATCCTCGGCTTCTTGTTCCTCTACCTCGGCCTCCTGGTCCTGTCCACCCTGGGCATGACCCTCATGGGGCTCGACCTGGTCACCTCCTTTTCCTCGGTCGCAGCCTCGATCGGGAACATCGGCCCCGGCCTGGGCGGGGTGGGGCCGGCGGCCAACTACCAGCACATCCCCTTGGCGGGAAAATGGCTGCTGTCGTTCTGCATGCTGGCCGGCCGGCTCGAGATCTACACCGTGCTCGTGCTCTTCACCCGGGATTTCTGGAAATAGGCTCGTCCCAGGCCTCGAAGACGGCGGCCACGTTCTCCGGCCGGGCGCCGGGCCCGAACTCGCATTGGGCCACCGCTCCCCCCTCCCGCCAGAGCGCGTGCCGGACCCGGCGCACGGCCCGGCGGACATCATCGGCGCTGCCGGAGGGCAGGAGGCGCTGACGGTCCATCTCCCCCCAGAAGGTCAGGCGTCCGGCGAACCGGCGGCCGAGGTCCTCGATGTCCATGCAGAAGAGCTGGCTGTTCAGGGCGTCCACGCCGACTTCGATCAGGTCGTCGATGATATCGGCGATGAAACCGTCGGAGTGCATGAAGAGGAATTTGCCGCCGCCGCGAGCGACGGCGGCGTAATCCCGGTAGAGCGGTTTGAACAGCTCCCTCCACAGAACGGGCGAGACGAGGAGCGCATGCTGCCCCCCCCAGTCGTCCATGATCTGAAGTCCGTCCACGTCCGTTGCGGCCCAGAGCGCGAGCTCCCGCTTGTAGAAATCGTGCAGCCTCTCGAGGAGCCGGAAAAGCCCCTCCGGCCTCTCGGCCAGGTCGAGGAAAAGATTCTCAGGCCCCCTGAGATACTGGAGCTGTTCGAAGGGCCGTATCCGGGTGGGCGCCAGGACGAACCGGTCCGTGCCGGCGACGAAGGCGTTCACCCGGCCGACATCGACGCTCAGGCGCTCCACGGGCGTTCGGATCCGGTCGGCTTCCCCCCAGTCCCCGACGAGCGGTCGTTTGACTTCGCCGATGATGCCCCGCTCGATGTTCTCGAAGACGCAGCCCCACTCGTCGACATACGTCCCCGGGCCGTATTCCTCTCCCCGGGTGGGGGGCGGATGAAGGAAAAAGCAGGGCGCGGTCACGATATCGTCCGGGAAGCGCTCCCTGAGGCGCTCGACCTCCCGGGAATAGCGGTCCTCGGCCCAGGGCAGCACCCAGAGCTGCCGGGGGACGCGGTCCGGCGCGCGGAAGGTGAGCGCCCGTCGCACGATCTCCCGCGAGTTCAAGCAGTCCTCCCTAAAACGCCTCCGCGGCCGTGAAATAAAAGCCCGAAGTCCCCTCCCCCCAGGCGAAATCGAGCCTCAGGTTCGTCCCCTCCCTGGGCGCGATTTTGAACCGGACGCCGAACCCGGCGGATAATTTCATCGTTTTCAGGCCGAGCCGCCCCGGATGTTCGGCGACCTGCCCCAGGCCGGCAAAGGCGGCCGCCCCGAACCTCCACCACAGAGGAAGCCTGTACTCCGCCTGCAGTGCGAGCAGATGCCGGTCCCGGTACCGTCCGGAGTAATAGCCCCGCAGGAGGCTGTCGCCGCCGAGTTTGGGAAGGCTCTTGAAGGGCGGCTCCCCGAGGGCGGCTTGGTAGAGGACCTGAAGCGCCAGGACGTGCGAGGCCAAAACGGGAACGTATTGTCTCAGGTCCAGCTTGAGCGCGGTATGGCGGAAACGGCTTCCCAGGAGCCTGTGGTTCCAAACGGCCGCGGCCTGCCAGTATCTCCCCCGGCCCGGGAAAAAGACGTTGTCCCGCGTGTCCCAGTTGAGGAGGAACCCCGCGCCCGAGCTCGTCGCCCCCGAGGCGCCGGGCAGGGCCGCCGTGTCCAGCAGTCCTCCGGGCTCGGATGCCAGGACCTCATAGCTCTCCAGCTGATAGAGCGGACCGGCGTAGAGGTCCCTCGCCGGCCAGAGCTTCCTTTGAAAAGATATCTCTAAAACAAACGTCCGCGGAGTGAAATCCTCCTCCCTTTCCGCGGGAGCGTTGTTCCCCAAGCCCCAGGTCTTCTCCGGATATTTCTCGAACTGGAATTTCGCCTTGACCAAAGATTTTTCAAAATCAAAATAGGCCTCGGGCTCCCATTTCGTCGAGAACTGGCGGCGCTGGGTGTAAATGGCGTAAAAATACAATAAGGACGGCCGTTCACCCTCCCGGCTGCCGGCCGGCCTGTAGGTCAACAGGCCTCCCACCCCGCCGCCCCATCGGGTCTCCGGCATGCTGAACAGCACCGGAAGCACGACAGCCCCCAGCCGGGCTTTTTCTTCCTTCCCCTCCTCCCCTCCAAGAAAACCGCCCCCCGCCGCATTCAGGGCGACGGCCAGGGACAGCGTCAGAGCCGTGCCGAGAGATGAATGTGATTTCTTGCCCCTCATGGCGCTCGGTCCTCACGGAATGCGGCCTACTATAGCAAAGCCCGGCGCGGGGGGCAAGAAACCGATATCTTTTTGCCGGCAGGCGTAAAATATGTTGTATCAAGCCTCGCAGCCGTCCTGTGCCTAAATACATTCAAATTACTGAATATAATCACAATATAAAATGTAAGCGCTTTCCGACTATAACAATCCGTTGACCAGGGTTACGGCCGAGGCGGCGTCGGGCGCATAGCCTTGGGCGCCGATCCTCTGGGCGTATTCAGGGGAGAGGGGCGCTCCGCCGACGACGACCGGAACGCCCAGCCCCGCGGCGCGCAGGGCGTCGATGACTCCCGGCATATGGACCATGGTCGTGGTCAGCAGGGCGGACAGACCGACGATATCGGCGCGCTCCTCCCGCGCCGCCTCGACGAACCTCTCGGGCGGCACGTCCGCTCCCAGGTCAACCACCCTGTATCCCGCGCCCCGGAGCATCATGCCCACCAGGTTCTTGCCGATGTCATGGAGGTCGCCCCGGACCGTTCCCAGGACGACGACGCCCCTGGGCGCCACTCCCTCCTTGACGAGACGGGGTTCGAGCCGGGCCAGGCCGGCGTGCATGGCCCGGGAGGCGACCAGCACTTCGGGGATGAAAATCTCGTTCCTCTTGAACAGCGCGCCCAGCCGCTCCATGCCGGGGATCAGCCCCCGATGGAGGATCTCGGCCGCCGGGATCCCGGACTGAAGCGCATCCTCCACAAGGCTCTCGATTTCCTCTCTCTTTCCCGCCAGCAGGGCTTCCTGGACCCGATCCCACATGCTTTTCTCCTCGGCCGGCCGGCTCATTTTTCAGGAACCGGAAGCCCCTGTCAAGCCGGTTTCGCTTCCAAGCCCCGCGGCGGAGGAATCTCCTCGGCTTGCCCGGGGATCGCCCTCCGGGAATCACGGATGCCCTTCTTGTTTTTCCCGAGCGGGCGCGGGTATGATAGGGGCCATGTCGGGATTCAGGGTGGGGATCGACAGCTATTGCCTTCAGCCCCTCGGCCTTTCGCACTTCCAGGTCCTGGAGTGGGCCGCGAGGAACGGCGCCCGGGGCGTGCAGTTTTCCGAGGGCTGGCCCGAGGAGCGGGGCGACCCGGACCCCTCTCTGCTCGACGACCTCGCCGCCCAGGCGCGGGACATGCGCTTGTACCTTGAATGGGGCGGCGGACAGCACATCCCCTTCGACCTGGCGAAGAACACGCCCAAGGACATCCTCGCCTCGAACCGGCGCGCCGCCGAACAAGCCCGCCGGCTGGGAGCGGTCACGGTTCGCTCGTGCTCGGGAGGACTCATGCGCTGGAAGGAAGAGAACCCTCCCACAGAAGCGTATCTCCGCGAGACCGCCCGCGCCCTCCGCGAACAGGAGGACATGCTCCGGGACAACGGCGTCGTCCTCGCCCTGGAGACGCATTTCGAGTTCACGACCTTCGAACTGCTGCGCCTCTTCGAGATGTGCGGCGCCGCCCCCGGGGGATGTTTCGGCATCTGCCTGGACACGATGAACCTCCTGACCATGCTCGAGGACCCCCTCTCGGCCGCGGCCCGGGTCCGGGACTGG
>VGJG01000082.1 GCA_016867615.1 Candidatus Aminicenantota bacterium
GGTCGTATCGGCGGCCGAGCAGGACGGCGCCCAGGAGGGAGTCGATCCCCCCCGAGAACATGACCGCCGCTTCGTTCTTGACGGGCATCGGGCTCTCCTTGAGGGAATGTCCCCCCCATTATCCACGGGCGGGAAAAAAGTTCAAGCGCCGGGCTCGCCGGCGGTGGTCTTCAGCACGGGACGGACATAATCCTTGCGGCTGATCTTCTGCCGGATGCGGCGGACGCAGCAGCCTCCCTGGTAGAAAAAGAGGAACAAGAGCCCGCCCACGAGCAGGGCCAGAAAACCGACGACGCTCAGCAGAACGATCCAAAACGCGCTCATCCCGACGCTCCTTTATCTTACTATTTCCATAGGAATAATATCTTCCGCGGAGCACGCTGTCAAGCCGTTTTTTCCCATCCGCCGGCCAAATTGACACATCCATCCGACGCGGATACACTAAGCCCCCATGAACAAGGAAAAAGTCGGCCGCTTCTATGACGTCGTCTGGACGGAATATCTCCCCGAATACGAAGCCTCGGAGAAACACTGGTCTCTTTTTTATGACCCCCAGGAAATCCGGGCCAAGACCGTGCTCGACGCCGGCTGCGGCACGGGCATCTTCAGCGTCATCTTCGCCCGCAACGGCGCCGCCCGGGTGACGGGCATCGACATCAGCCCGGGCAGCCTGGGGACGGCTCGGGGCCTGGCGTCGCGGTTCAAGCTGAAGAACGCCGAATTCAGACGGGAGGACATGCTCCGCCTGCCCTTCAAAGACGCCTCGTTCGACATCGTCTGGGCTTGGGGGACGGTCCATCACACGACCGACCCGCTCGGAGCCATCGACGGACTGCTGCGGCTCCTCAAGCCGGGCGGCTCGATCCTGCTGGCCGTCTACAAGAAGACCAAAGTCACCTTTCTGCATGAGGCCGTGCGCAAAACGCTCATCCGCACCCCCCGGTGGTCGTGGACGACGCTGTCCAAGGCTATGGCTTTTTTCCTGGCCCCAGTCGTCTTTCTTTTTAAAAAGCGCGAGAAATCACGCAAGGGGGAGAAGCTCGAGGAGCTCATCCTGGACTGGTATTTCGTCCCCATCCGGCACCACTACACACCGGACGAGATCCGCTCTCACCTCGAGGGGAAAGGCCTGAAGGTCGAAAAGTTTCTGCCCGCCTCCGGCCGTTTCGACAGCTCGTCGAACTTCATCTTCAAGGCGCGCAAGCCGGCCCGTTCCCGACGCTGAGGGAGTCTCTTCCCCGCCGCTAGTTGCGCTTCCGGAGGTCGTCCGACCTGTCGATGACGATGGCGTAATTTTTCAGAATCGCCTCCCGCCGCGCTTCCGCCTTCTCCCTGGACAGGATGACGCTGAACCCCGTTTCAGTGACAAATTCATGATAAGGGCCCTGGTTCGATTCAACGGCCCGGACGAGGTCGGCGAAATCCTTCAGACGAACTCCGTTGGCCTCGACGATGACCTCGTCCTCCAGGAAATGATAGCCGACGTTGACCTCGTCGGCGAGGACTTGGACCAGGATCACGACCTGAAGCCTCTCGGCTTTCCGTACGGCCAGTTCGCTGTAATAAATGAAACGAAGAGGAGGCATGTTGTCCATCTGCCACTGGGCCAAGTGGTTGTAGGTCAGGGGGGTGAAGACGAACCCGCCCACGATGAAGAAGGTCGGGTCCTGGTCATACTGGAGATAGGGCACGAGACGGGTAGAGTTGAGAGGAGCGGAAAGCTTCACGCGGACCTTCCGCCTCCCCCCCTGGCGGTGGATCTCGAGCTCGACGGCATCGCCCAGGTCTTTCTCCTGGACGAGAAAATTGAAATCCGTCCGTTCGCCGGGGCGGAATTCCACCGTACCGTCATAGGCCACCGCCCGACCGTCCACGGCGAGGAGGACATCTCCCGGAAGAAGGAGTCCCTCGGCCGGCGAGCCGTGGGGGATCCGACTGACGGCCACGCCGCGAAACTGCAGATCCTCCGAGACGAGACCCAGCTTCAATCGAAGATCCGGGTTTTCGAGGGGCTGGGTCTTGATCTCCAGGCTGGGAATGCCGTCATAGCGACCGTCGGACAGGTCGCGCAGAAACCTCCGGATGACGGGGGCGGGCACCATGTAACTGATGTTCTCGCCCTTCCTCGCCTGGAAAGCGATGCCCACCAAGCTCTGGCCGCGGATGACCGGCCCGCCGCTGCTTCCGGCATTGATGGCGGCGTCGATCTGGGCGCACAGCAGCTGCGCCCGGCTGTGGGCATAGACATTCTGCTCGACCCGTGAGACGATGCCGGCGGTCACCGACAGCTCCTCGCCTCCCTCGGGAAAACCGTAGACCGTCACGGCATCGCACGGGCTGACGAGATCTCCCGGGACGAGAGGCTCCGCTCCCGAGAAGAAATTATCGTCTTCAACATCGAGGATGGCCAGGTCGCACTCATGGGCGACAAAGCGGACGCGGGCCGCGTACTTCTCCGCCGTGCCGGCTCTTTTGACGATGAGGAAGCGGGCGTCGGCCACGACATGGGCGCTGGTCAGGATGCGGCGGCCGCCGATCACGCAGCCTGATCCGTAGACCGCCGAGGGGGCCTCGCGCCGCCAGGGCGTCCAGTAATCCCTCTCGGCCGAGACGACGTAGATCTTCACCACCGCCCCGGTGATGTCCCGCTCGGCTGCCTCCGCACCCCGCGCCCCGCCGATGATCATTCCCGCCAGAATGACGACGGCCGACAATCGGTTCATGACACCCTCCTTCTCCGACTCGTTCCCGGGCATGAATGATACCACATGAACAGCCATTCCTCGACGGCGCGTATCCGGAGCGGGACGAGGAGGCCAAGGAGCGCGCAACAGGCCATTCTAGAATTCCTTAGCTCATCCGGATGTTGTAAAATTGCCATCGGCTGCGACCCGGAGAAGAGGGCAAGCATCATGAAGCTCAAGACACTCACTCCTCAAACCGTGGCTCGAGCGGCACGGGAGAAGCTGCGGGCCATGGCCGACCCGGTGAAGGCCACGGGAGCGGAGAGGTATTTCAAGGAGCCGGTCAAGTGTTACGGCGTTTCCTCGGCCGAGGTCCGGGGACTGGCCAGGGAGCTGGGGAAGTCCGTCAAAGCCGTCTGGACCGTGAATGACGCGGTCGTTCTATGCGACATGCTCCTGCGGGACAAGGAGCTCGAAGCCAAAGCCGTCGGTTTCATCATCCTCGGCCGGTTCAAAGATTCCTTCGGCCCGAGCCTCTTCCCCAGGGCGAAACGGTGGTTCGCGGGAAACCTCCTGGACAACTGGGCTGGCGTGGACGTCTTCTGCTCGGAGGTCATGAGCCCGTTTCTCTTAAAATATCCCGCCCATGTCGAGCGGATCAAATCCTGGGCGCGCCATCCCAACCGCTGGGTGAAAAGGGCTTCGCTCGTCTCGTTCGTAACGCCGGCGCGCCGGGGCGGGTTCCTTGACGCGGTCTACGAAATCTCCGCCTCGATTCTCGGGGTCGACGACGACCTCATCCACAAGGCCAACGGCTGGCTGCTGCGGGAAGCGGGCAAGACCGACATGGCTCGCCTCGAGAGATTCCTGCTCGCCCGCGGCCCGGACCTCCCCCGCACGACCCTGCGCTACGCCATCGAGCGCTTCCCCGAGCAGGAGCGAAAACGCTTGTTGCTCCGCACAAAAAGCTAAACTGAGAAAAATCCGCGGGTTCCGGCGAGGGGAAATCCTTAGTCTTCTCCGCTCCCTTCCCCAAGCGGTCATCGCCGACCATTCCGACGACTTTCTGACCTCTCGACGAATCTTCCGCTTGCCGCGCCTCCTCCCGAACGGCGGATGCCGGGCGGTCGAAGAGCGACAGAGAAATCTCAGGCTGGAGGGAGAGGAACCCCGGCGCGCAAGCCCTTGCGCGCCAAACGCTGAGCCCGAGGAGACTTCTCAGGACACGCGGACGGGGATGCGCGCGGTTTCCGAGCCCAGATCCCGGAACCAGGCGACCTGCTCCCGGACCATATCGAATTCGAGGAGGTAGCTGCCGGGTTTGTCGGGCGCCCGGACGTCCAGGCCGATGACCGTCTCCCCGCCGGGCGGCAGGTCCGCCTCGAGGTCGGCCCGGCCGTCATCGACGCGCAGAGAACGGCCGTCCTCCTCCAGCCAGTGGTTTCCCAGGCGGACCGCCCCGGCGCCGGCCGGGTCGCGCCCGGCCTGCCAGGCCACCGGGCTCTCGTTGCAGACGCGGACGGAGACACGGCGGCGTTCCCCCGCCTTCAGGGAAAGCTTGCCGACCTCCGGGCTGAGACGCGCCCGGGCCGCGGCGGCCGTTTCGGCGTCCCGGGCGGCGATCGCGGCCAGGGCTGCGGCCAGGTCGACGGCCGAGCGGGCGCCCGACCTGGAAACCGTATACAAATAGCCGTGCCAATCGCCGCGCTGACCGTCCTCGCGGAGGTCGACGACCTTCCCCCCCGCCTCCTCCACCCAGGCCGCCACGCGTTGCGGACGGGCGCCGTACATCGGCAGCTTCGTCCCGCACGGCCCTTTCTCCGGGTCATCTTCCGGACGGCGGACCGGCTTGTCCTCGGACTTCAGCTCGCTCGGGAAGCCGCGCTTCTTGGCCTTGACCCGGACGCGGACCCTCGCCGTCGGGCTGCCTTTCCGGGCGAACCAGGAGACATCCTCCTGGACCATGTCCAGCTCGAGAAGATACCGCCCCGGCCGGGCGGGCGCGCGGACCCAGATACGGAACGGGACTTCGGTCCCCGGCGCCATGTCCTGCGGAAGCTGGGCCCGGCCGTCGTCGGAGACGAGGACGCGGCCCCTTCCGTCCAGCCAGTGATTGGCCAGGTTAAGCACCCAACGCCCTCCCGGCTCCCCACGGGCCGGCCAGGTGACGGGGCTGTCGTTCCTGACCAGGACGGAGAGGACGATGTCCGAATCCTCCACGGCCGTGAGCCTTTTCTCGGCCGGCTTCAACCGGGCCCGGAACGCGCTCTCGGGAAGCGGCGCGAGCGGCACGCCGGCCGCCTCGACCCGCCTGGTGCCCTTCTCGTCCGGCAGCTGGAAGACGGCCACTCCCTCGGGGGCGAGGACCCGGACGAACTCCCGGATGTACTTGGCGAACAATTCCGGGGGCATGTGCTGGAGGACGATGTTGGAATAGACGAGGTCGAAGCGGCCGTCCTCGAACAGCTTCAGGTCCGCGGCGGCGTTCACCTGGAACCGGCACCGGTCGCCGCGGGCGTTCAACTTGCGGGCGAGCTCGATCATCGACGGGGCGATGTCGACCCCGTCGCAGGATTCGAAATAGCCGCCGAGCGCCTGGGTCAAACGGCCCGCCCCGCAGCCGAAATCGAGGGCCCGGCTGCGGCCGACGGCCGGCTCGAGGGTTTGGACGTAGGCCATCAGGGCGTCGACCTCCCGGGTCCCCGTCTCGAAAAACTCCCGGGGCGACCACCGGCCGTGGCGCATGGACGGACAGCTCAGGTTGGACCACAGGGGGTCCTCCTCGCCGAAGCGGTTCCATTGACGCTGCAGGGATTCGAGTTCCCCGGCCGTTTTCCCGCTCTCGGAGGAAGGCCGCCCCTCGTCGTCCGTTCCGGGAAGGCTGCGCCGGTCCCCGATCTTCTTGACCCGCGATCCGGTGACGACGCTGTACTCGGGCAGGGAGTGCGTGACGACCGAGCCCGCGCCCACGACCGACCCGCGGCCGATCGTCACCCCGTCGAGGACGATCACCCCCGCCCCCAGCCAGACGTCCTGGCCGATGTCGATCCCGCCCCTGTGGAGCGAGGGCTGGAACATGATGGGCACGTCGATCCGGTCGAGACTGTGGTTTCCGCCGGCGACGAGATAGCAGTCGCCCGCCAGGAAGCAGTATTTCCCCAGCCTGACGCGCGACTCGCTGAGGATCGTGCACCGGGAGGAGATGTTGCAGAAGTCCCCGACCTCGATCGACCCCTCCTTGCAGGACAGGATCGCCGAGCGTCCCAGGTAGACGTTCGCCCCGATGTCCAGGCCGGCGTTCGCCTCGCCCTTGGCGTCCAGGACGACGCCGTCGTCGATCACCGCGCCGTCGCCCAGTCGGATCTTGTGGGGATGGCGGAAGGTGACGTCCCGGCCGAAGATGACCCCGCGCCCCACCCGCCCGAAGAGCGAGGGATAGGCCAGCCGGCGGAGGGCGAAGCCCAGGGCCCCCGGGATCCGGGCGAAGAGCAGGTTGGCCAGCTCATACCAGACCATGCCCGCCAGGTCCCTGCGCCCGGAAAAAAGCCGGGAGTACTTTCCGGCCAGGGAGCGCCGCCCGCTCATCAGCTCCTTCTGGGTGCTGCCCGGGAAGTCGCTCATGCCGTCGCCCCCTGCGCTCAGGCCTCCGGGCCCCCGGCGGCCGGTCTCCGGGACAGGACGCCCTCGACGTGGTAGATCCGGATCCGGTGGGTGGCGAAATAAATGCGGGAAATGACCTCGGCCAGCAGCCCGGTCAGGACGAGCTGCAGCCCGACGATCATCAGCAGGACGGCCAGGATGAGGTTCCCCTGGTTGTCCCGGATCGGCCAGCCGAAAAAGTAATGTCCGGCGGTCAGCAGCAGCGCCAGGGAGAACCCCATGCCGCCCAGGAAGAGTCCCACCAGCCCGAAGAGCTGCAGCGGCCGGTCGATGAAGCTGATCAGGAACTTCACGGTCAGGAGGTCGAAGAACACCCTCCGGACGCGCGACAGGCCGTACTTGGACTTGCCCTTGGGGCGGACGATGTTGGTGATGGGGATCTCGACGATCTTCACTCCCGTCCGGCTGATCAGGGCCGGGATGAAGCGATGGAGCTCCCCGTAGAGGCGCAGGTCCTTGAGGACCTCCCGGCGGTAGGCCTTGAAGGTCGTGCCGAAGTCGTGGATGGGCACGCCCGACAGGCTCCGCATCATCCGGTTCGCCGCCCAGGAGGGGGCCTTGCGCAGCACGGGGTTGTCGACGCGCTTCTTGCGCCAGCCGCTGACGATGTCGTAGCCCTCGTCGATCTTCTCCAGGAAGCGGGGGATCTCGGCCGGGTCGTGCTGCAGGTCGCCGTCCATAGAGACGACGATCTCGCCCCGGCTGAAATCGAACCCGGCCTGGAGGCCGGCCGTCTGGCCGAAATTGCGCTTGAGACGGATGACATGCAGGCGCGGGTCGCGGCGGTGGAGGGCCGCCAGCCGC
>VGJG01000083.1 GCA_016867615.1 Candidatus Aminicenantota bacterium
CCGGCCGACGGGGCCCGACGAATTCACTCTCCGGCGGAAGGACGGTTCGAAAATCGACGTCGAGATCCGCACTTTCCCCATCTTCATCGCCGGCAAGATGCACATCCTGGGCATCGCCCGGGACATCACCGCACGCAAGGAAGCGGCGGCCTCCCTTCAGAGAGAGAGGGATATGGCCCGGCGGTATCTCGATATCGCCGGGGTCATGATCCTCGCCCTGGACTCCTCGGGGCGGGTGACGATGATCAATAAGACCGGATGCGAAATCCTCGGCTGGGAAGAAAAGGACATCCTGGGCAAGCACTGGGTCAAGACTTTCATCCCCCCGCCGGCCAGGCCGCGCGTCGAGGGCATCCGACGGGCGATCATGGCCGGCGAAGAAGAGATGTTCCAGCATGCCGAGAATCCGGTCCTGTGCGGAGACGGGAGGGAGAGACTGATCGAGTGGACCAATACCGCCCTCCGCGATCCCGACGGCCGGATGACCGGCGTTCTGAGCTCGGGGAAGGACGTCACCGACCGTCGCCGGGCGGAAGAGGATCTCCAGCTCGAAAAAGCCCATCTCGACGGCCTGTTCGAGAGCGCGCCCGAGGGCATCGTCATGACAACGCCCAAGGGAATTGTTCTCCGGATCAACAAAGAATTCACCCGCCTGTTCGGCTACGCGACGGAAGAAGTCGAGGGCAAGCAGGTGGACCGGCTCGTCTGCTCCAAGGCCGAGCTCCGCGAGGCTCAGGACATCACCTGCCTGACCGAGAAAGGCCAACAGACCGAGGTCGAGACCATAAGGCGGCACAAAGACGGACGGGTCATCCCGGTATCCATCCTTTCCTCTCCCATCGTCATCGGCGGCCGGACCGAGGCCATCTTCGCCATCTACCGGGACATCACCGCCCGGAAGGAGGCCGAGGACGCCGTCCAGAAGGAAACGGCCAAACTGTCGGCCATGATCTCGGGCATGGACGCGGGGGTCGTCCTGCTCGACAGCCGGGACCGCATCATCGAGGTCAACGACTATTTTCTTCGCTTCGTCGGACAAAAGCGGGACGACCTCATGGGCCGCCCCCTGGCCGAAATCCGTTCGCTGGAGGTTCTGTCCGACATCGATGTGATGATCCGGGAGTTCAGGCTCAACGTCAACTCCCGACCGGCCGTCATGCAGCGCCCCCTGGCCGAGTACGAGTGCGTTTTTCGCTTCCAGCCTATCTACCGCGGCGGCCGTTACGACGGCCTGATCTTCAACCTCATCGACGTCACGGAACTCGTAACGGCCAGGAAGAAGGCCCAGGAAGCCAGCCGGGCCAAGAGCGAATTTCTGGCCAACATGAGCCATGAGATCCGGACGCCGCTCAACGGCATCTTCGGCATGCTGGAACTCGTTCTGGACACGTCCTTGACGGGCGAACAGCGCGATTATCTCCAATCCCTCCAGCTTTCGGCTCAGTCCCTGATGGACATCCTGAACGACATCCTCGACTTCTCCAAGATCGAGGCCAAGAAGATCGAGCTCGAAGAAATCCGCTTCAACCTGCGCGACTGCGTGGAGAACTCCCTGGCCAGCCTGGCCCCCCTGGCCCATAAGAAGGGGCTGGAGATCGCCTCCCACCTCGACCCCGGGCTGCCGGATTGGATCGTGGGCGACGCCGGGCGGCTGCGACAGGTTCTCCTCAACCTCATCAGCAACGCCATCAAGTTCACCGCCAAGGGAGAGATCGTGGCCGATGTCCGCTCCGGTGAGCGAACGGCCGAGGCCCTGACCCTCGTCGTCTCCGTGCGGGACACGGGTATCGGCATCCCGGCCGAGAAGCACGAGACGATTTTCGACGCCTTTTCCCAAGTCGACAGCTCGACGACCCGGCGTTACGGGGGCACGGGCTTGGGCCTGACGATCGCCGCCCAGCTCGTGACGCTGATGAAGGGCAGGATCTCCGTTAAGAGCGAAGTCGGCAGGGGCAGCGAGTTCACCTTCACGGCCCGGATGGGGCTCGTCGAAGACGCCCGAGGCGAGGGCGCACCCGCCAAGGCGAGCGACCTCAAGGGCCGGGCTGTCCTGGTCGTGGACGACAACGCCACCAACCGCAAGATCCTCCGGGAGTTCCTGACGGCCTGGGGGATGGATCCCGCCGAGACCGCAAGCGGCCCGGCCGCTCTGGAGCTCATCCAGCGCGCCGAGAGGGAGGGACGCCACTTCGCCCTTCTCCTCGTGGACGCCCTCATGCCGGACATGGACGGGTTCACGCTGATCGAGAAAATCAAGAAAGACCTGGGCGTCCAGGAATCGGTCATCATGATGCTGACCTCGAGCGGCGTCCGCGGGGACGCCGCCCGCTGCCGGGAACTGGGCGTCAACGCCTATCTCATCAAGCCCGTCCGCCAGAAGGAGCTGCTGAGCGCCATCCTGGCCGCCTTCGGCCACAAGACGGTTAAGGATGCGCCCCCGCCGCTGATCACCAGGCATTCGCTCCGGGAGGCAGGCATGGCTCTCCGCATCCTGCTCGCCGAGGACAATCCCGTGAACCAGAAAGTGGCCGAGCGGCTGCTGAGCAAGATGGGCCACGACGTCCGCGTCGTGTCCAACGGTCGCGAGGCGGTTCAGGCGCTCGAGGAGGAAAGCTTCCATCTCGTTTTCATGGACGTCCAGATGCCCGAGTTGGACGGGTTCGAGGCCACGGCGGCCGTCCGCTCCAGGGAAAAAGAGACGGGCGGACACATGCCCATCGTGGCCATGACGGCCCATGCCCTCAAGGGCGACCGGGAGCGCTGCCTGGAGGCCGGCATGGACGGTTACGTGGCCAAACCCCTGAACATGGAGGACCTGAGGAAAGCCATCCTGGAAATGACGCCGCGCCTCAACTTCCGGCATGCCGAAAAGGAGAAGCCCTCATGAGCCCCGACCCGATCGACCTTCCCTCCGCCCTGAAGCGCATCGGAGGAGAGAAGGAGTTCCTGCGGGAACTCCTGGAGATCTTCGAGACCGACTACCGGGAGAAGGCGGACCGGCTGAAGAAGGCCGTTGAGACCGGCGATTTCGAGAGCTTGAAGAACATCGGACACGCCTTGAAGGGCGCTTCGGCCAACCTGAGCCTCGAACCGCTCAAGGAAGCCTGCCGGAGCATGGAGGAGGCCGGAGAAGCCGGGGACACAAAGCAAGCCGGGGAGGCGCTGGCCAGGATGGAAGCGGAGCACGCGCGCCTTCGGGCGTTCCTCCCGGGAATATTTCCTTAGCGGACCGCCCGTCGGGGCTCATCAAGCGTCCCAAAACATCTCCGCCCGCCCAAAGACGTCCTGTCTGGAGTGCGGTCGCACGAGACCGCACAAAGGCCTGCCTCAGACGCCTTCTAGGCTATTTGGTATTAGCCCCTCCGACTCCCCGTAGGAATACGGGGAGAGTTCGATGGCGTCTTCGGAAAGGTCGGCGGCCGGCACGACGCCGCTCTGGAGTGCGGTCGCACGAGACCGCTTTGGATCGCGGCCTCATGAGGCCGCGATGGGGCTTGAAAAAAAGAGCCGACAAAGGCAGAATGGTCAACAGCGGACTAAGGAGGAATCCCATGGGGAGCAAAATCCTGGTTGTGGACGACGACAACGCCCTCCTTCTCCTCATCTCCAAAAAACTCTCCCAAGCCGGGCATCAGGTTCTCACCGCGCTCGACGGCGCCCAGGCCGTACGCCACGCCGCCAGGGAAGCCCCGGACCTGATCCTGCTCGACATCAGGCTGCCGGCGGGGGGCGGAGCGGGGGTGCTGAAAACTTTGAAAAGCTCGGCGAAAACGATGCAGATCCCCGTCATCGTCATGACCGCTTCAGAGGATCCCGCCCTACGGAGAGAAATCGAGGCTTATGGCCTGGAAGGTTACATGAACAAACCTCTGGACATGGACGTTTTGCTGAAAACAATCGAGAGGTTTGCGCCCAGGTGCGGCTCCGAGCCGTCCTAGGCGTCACTTCACAACAATGAGGAGCTCGCCATGAAAAACCGCCCTTCGAGGGAGAAGATGGAACATCCAACGCAACAGGAAAGGCGGGCCTTTGTCCGTTTCGAGGTCCCGGGCGCCTCACTCTGCTACCGCGAAAAGAGGCTCCTCCGAAAAGGCTTCTCCGAGGAATTCTGCCCCGTCGAGAATTTGAGCCGGGGCGGACTGAGGATGATCTGCCGGATGCCTCTCCGTCCCGGTCGGAGGCTGTCTTTGCGTTTGAGTTTCGAGGAAGACGACCTGGGCATCGAATGGGGGGGCCGCGTGGCCTGGATCTATCCCGTCCGCGCCGCCGATTTCTCTTTCTCGGCGGGCATCAGTTTCGACCCCCTGGAGGGACGGAAAAATCCTGAGGCCGCCGCCGCGCGCGACGCGCTCGAAAGCCTGGAGAAAAAATACGGGCGCCGCTGAAACCGCTGAAAGAAACAGGAGGAGGGCTCCCCGAATTCTTTGCCGTCAAGGGCATGAGGACGAAAGCCGAGCGGGACACGACCCCGGGACCGCGCCCTGTCCCCCGGGGAGAGGGAAATTACCTGCGCTGGAAGCTCACGGACAGCAGGTGCCCGTCTCCCGCACCTGAAAAGCCGGAAGGACGGGTCCAGTACTGGTAAGTCAGTCCCGCCCTGAGATTTTTCCAGACCGGAACCGTGAACCCCGCGGAAAAGCCCCCGTAATTGTCGGCCCAGCCGGGAGGAGGGCCCGTCAACTCGAGCGCGCCGTATTGGGCCGTCTTCGGATAGCGTAAAAACGTGTAAAAACCGCCTAAGCGGACATCGAGGAAGCGGCTGAGGCCCCAGGTGAAGGCCGCGTTGTAAGAGTCGCTCAGGTAATAAAGCAAATTCTCCCAATAGGAAAAATCCGTGCCCCGGTTGTAGCCGAGGGACAGGGCCGTGTGCGTCCCCAGGCGGATCTCCAACTGAGACTGGGCGGTCAATCCGGAGAACGGCTCGAGGCTTCGGTCCAGGGGCGTGAAGATCTTGAACCCCAGCGCCAGGCTCCCCGAGAGCGCGCCCTCTCTGGGGAACCTGATCCCGGCCAGGAGGCTTTCCGTCTCGGAGTCTCTCCAGGTCGTTCTCTCGCTCAGAAAGCTGTGGCGCACATAGCCCAACTGGAAAAAAAGCTGAGAGGCCCGGAAGGCCTCATACCGGACCTCGAACCGGCCACCGACTTCCTGCCTGTTCCAACCCAGGGACAATTCGTCCGGTTCCTCATCCTCCCGGAAAACATCGACATAGCCCAACTCCTGGGCGAAACCGCCGAGCGTCCAGGACAACCGGCGCGGGGTCTCATAGGCAATATCGACCCGAACTCTCTTGCTGTCCGTCTCGACCTGCCGGTCGAGCTCGGCCAGGGGGAGGTGGCGGTAGCGCTGGGAGTCGAACCCCGCCGTGATGACGAGCTGTCCGAGGAAGGGAAAAGAAAGCTCGGTTCCGTAGTTGTTGTTGAAACGGTTGAAGCGCGGGTTGGTGAGATAGAAGTGATATTCCAGGTTCTCCGTAAACGACAGGATCAGCCGCCGCCTCAAAATGAAATAAACATCGACCTTGGCGGAAGGCGTGATCAAAAAATCGGAAACGGCGCCCTCTCCGCTCGTCCGGCCGTAGACATTCGACGTCCAGCCCAGGTTCCTGAATTCGAAGCTGGGGATGATCCTGAACGGACCGATCTTGAGCCAGGTCCGGGAGGTGATATCGTCCACCCGCCGCTCGAAGCTCTGACCGGAGAGCATGGGGCCGGAAAGCAGGATGAACAAAAGCATAAGGAAAAAAACAGACGCTTTCAACTTTCTGCCCACAAAAACTCTACGGCCTTCCTGCATAAATTTCTTCACGCGGCCGTCCTCGGCCGCCTTGGAGTGCGGCGGCACGACGCCGCTTTGGATTGCGGCGGCACGACGCCGCCTCAAGAAAAAGCCTTCCCAACGCCCGCCAGGATCTTCGCCAGCGATGCCTGCCGCAGAAAGGCCGTAATCAAGCCCGAGTGCCAGTCGAAATCCCCATGATCCTGCACAAGGGGAATGAGCCCGTCTTCCTGGGCCACGCGGAAAGCGCTCTCGATGTGGGTGTCTGAGAGGCGCGACCAGATTTTCCTGGCGAACAGGCCGAGCTGGATCTCCCGCTGAAGGACCTTCCGCCAGGCGCGGTCGTATTCCTGGAGGTCGATTTTATCCCCGCCGTCTCCGCGGAGGCGCTCGTCGATGACCGAAGCGGCGATCTCCGCGCAGTGCAGACCGTAGCTGACGCCTCCTCCCGTGGTCGTTTTCACCTGGCCGGCCGCCTCCCCGAGGGTGATGACCGCGCCGGAACAGGTCCTCAGGGCCGGGCCCTGGGCGATGATCTTGTACTGCACGTCCCCGTTGAGCCCGGAGCCAGCCAGTCCGCCCAGGTGCTTGTCGGCGAACACATGGAAACAGCCCCGGGGATCGGATTCGGTGATCAGGCCGAATTTCGCCCTGCCCGGTGCGGTCGGCACGGCCCAGGCGAACCCGCCCGCCGCGATGTCCGTCCCGGCGAACATTGTGGGCAGCTCGATTTCCGGGGCTTCGATCTCGACCTGGGCACCGACAAGGCGCCCCCGGGGAACTCCCAGCCCCAGCTTCCGGCTCAAGTCCCAGTGCACGCCCGTGGCCAGGACGGCCGCGCGCGCCCGGAAGTGCCCGGCTTCCCCGCCTTCGTCCATCCCTGTCTTAACCGAAACGCCGCTTTCGACTGGAACGACGTCCTCGACGAGGCATCCGGTTCGTATTTCCGCGCCCGCCGCTTCCGCGGCGCGCGCCATATCGCGGTCGAACCTCTCCCTGTCGACGATACAGGCAAAGGGCCGGGGATGCCTGTAAACCATGGACACGCCCGAGGGCGAAACCAGCCGGACGTCCTGGATGTCTCTCTGTCGGGAATCATCCGGTATGGTAAACCGCTCGAACGTCTCCCGGCTTATGATGCCCGCGCAATTGACGGACCGTCCGACCTCTGCCTTTTTCTCCAGAACAAGGACTTCATGACCCTTCTCGGCTAGGCGGCGCGCGGCGTGGAGGCCGCTCGGCCCGGCGCCGGCGATGATGACGTCGTAGCTCTGTTTCATTATGACTATGCTACATATTCAAACAGCCGGATTTGCTCTCATCCCTCTTAAAATCAGGGCTATTATCCCCGGA
>VGJG01000084.1 GCA_016867615.1 Candidatus Aminicenantota bacterium
GACTCGGGGCGAAATGCCATTGCGTCCTTTTTCCCAGGGCGGCCGTCACCCATCGGCTGGTCGCGTCTTCGTCCGCCCAGGCGCGCAGCCCCCGCCGCGCGAGGCCGAGGAGCTCTCCGCCGAAGGAGTCATAGGGTTTGATGTCCGCCAAGCCTCGCAACGAGGCCTTCGCTTCGGCTGTGACCTTGGCCGGGTCGATGTAGAGCGCCGCCCTCTTCATGAAGACGAGGGCGAAGGCGACGGCCACGGGGTTGAAGGGAACGTCCGAGCCGCGGAGGTTGAACAGCCAGGCGACGTCGTCAAGGCGGCTGAGGATGTGGACGTCGGCCCGCGCTTCCTTCATCTTCGCCCGGACCCTTCCCAGCTTGGAGGCGACGGTTTCGCCCGCGAAGCGCGGAGGATGAAGGATGAGGGGGGCTCGCAGGGGAGGGGGGCGGTCTTCCCACAGGAGGTCGACCAGGTTTTGATCCACCGTCCTGAGACGCTTGCCGCCGTCCTTGAGGGATTTTTCGAGCTTCGCGAAATCCGCGTGGGTGATGAGCCGCGGGTCGATGCCGACCGCCGCGCCCGGTTCGAGCTCCCGGACGACCCATTCCTGCCAGGTCGGGACGCCCGGCAGGCCGGCCCGGAACAGGGTGAAGGCGCGGGGGTCGAGCTCGAGCGAAGCCTGGAGATGATAGCGGGAGTCCGTCCACAGGCCGGCGGTTTTTCGGGTGACGACGACGTCCCCGGCCGAGCCCGAGAAACCGCTCAGGAAACGGCGGCGCTGCCAGAACTCCGGAACGTATTCGCTCTGGTGCGGGTCCGAGGAGGGGACGATGTAGGCGTCCAGCCCCCGCCGGGCCATCAGCGCGCGAAGCGACCTGAGCTTGTCCATTCGCCCCTTCCCGGTTCCTATTCTATGAGAAGGCGGCGGCACGATCAATGATGGCCTTAAATGATCCGGGTGGGTGATATAATGATTTCATGGTTCGAGACCCGGTCTGCGGGATGGAAGTGGACGAGTCCCGCCCGGCGGGAGCGTTCGTTTTTGAGGGGAAGACCTACTTTTTCTGCTCCGAGGGCTGTCTGAAAAAGTTCGAACAGAATCCGCGGTTTTATCTGAAATTTGATTCCTCCGGCCATGGTCCGGCGATGACCATGGAAGACAGCGTTGAATCATCCGAGGATCAGTCCGAAAGAGCGGCCGGCCGGGAGAGGCTTGACCTGCCCATTTCGGGCATGAGCTGCGCCTCGTGCGCGGCCAACGTTCAGAAAGGCCTCCGGGCCCTGGAGGGCGTCGCGCGGGCGGACGTGAATTTCGCCACGGGCCGGGCGACGGTCGTGTTCGAGCCGCGTCTGGTTAAGCCCGGGGACCTCGTCCGGGCCGTCCGCTCGACGGGGTACGAGGTCGCTTCGGCGTCGGTCGAGTTCCCGGTCGAGGGCATGAGCTGCGCCTCCTGCACGGCGAAAATCGAGAAGGTCCTCCGGGAAACGAAGGGCGTCGTCCGGGCCGCGGCCAATTTGGCCCTGGGCCGTGTACGGGTCGAGTTCCTGCCGACCGAGACCGCTCCCGCGCAGCTCAAGAAGGTGATCGAGAGCCTGGGATACAAAGTGCTCGAGGCGGGGGAGGGCGAGGCCGTGGATTACGAGCGGGCCGCACGAGAGCGCGAATACCGCGGACTGAAGCGCGATTTCCTCATCAGCCTGTGTCTCACCGTGCCCGTCTTCGTAGGGTCCATGTTTCATGGCGCGGCCTTTCTCCCCGCTTTCCTTCACAACCCGGCCGTCCTCTGGGTCCTGACGACGCCCGTCCAGCTCTGGGTCGGCCTGCGCTTCTACCGCGGGGCCTGGGCCGCGCTGCGGCACAAGACGGCGGACATGAACACGCTCATCGCCGTGGGAACGTCGGCCGCCTACCTGGCCAGCGCCGCGGCCGTGGTGTTCCCGGATTTTTTCCGGTTCGGCGGGCGCGAGCCCGAGGTCTATTTCGAGACCGCGGCGGTGATCATCACTCTGATCCTCTTCGGGCGGTTGCTCGAGGCCCGGGCCAA
Source organism: Candidatus Aminicenantota bacterium (assembly GCA_016867615.1). Taxonomy (GTDB): domain Bacteria; phylum Acidobacteriota; class Aminicenantia; order Aminicenantales; family JAFGAV01; genus JAFGAV01. Next base: position 2,034 of record VGJG01000084.1, read on the forward strand.
GGGCCGCGCTTCGGAAGCCATAAGAAAGCTGGCCGGGCTCCAGCCCCGGACGGCCCGCGTCCTGCGCGACGGCGGCGAGGTCGACATGCCGGTCGAGGAACTGGCGGTGGGCGACGTCGTCCTCGTGCGGCCGGGAGAGAGGATCCCCGTGGACGGCCGGGTGGAGAGCGGAAGCTCCTCGGTCGACGAATCCATGATCACCGGCGAGAGCCTGCCGGCGGCCAAGAAGCCGGGCGACGAGGTCATCGGCGCCACGATGAACAAGACGGGAAGCTTCACCTTCCGGGCGACCAAGGTGGGCAAGGACACCGCCCTGGCCCAGATCATCAGGCTCGTCGAGGAGGCCCAGGGCTCCAAGGCGCCCATCCAGCGCCTGGCCGACGTCATCGCCGGGATCTTCGTTCCCATCGTCATCGCCGTCGCGGTCCTGACGTTCCTCGTCTGGCTCGTTTTCGGGCCGGACCCCGGCCTGCGTTTCGCCATCCTGAATTTCGTGGCCGTGCTCATCATCGCCTGTCCCTGCGCCCTGGGCCTGGCGACGCCCACGGCGGTCCTCGTCGGGACGGGGAGGGGAGCGGAGCACGGCATCCTCATCAAGGGCGGGGAGAGCCTGGAGACCGCCCACAAGCTCGACACCCTCGTTTTCGACAAGACGGGGACGCTCACCAGGGGCGAGCCCGAGGTCACGGACATCGAACCCGCGGCGCCGTTCGACCGGCGAACGCTGCTGTCATTGGCCGCCTCGGTCGAGAGGCTGTCCGAGCACCCTCTGGCGGAGGCCATCGTCAGGAAAGCCAGGGAAGAGGGTCTCGAATTGTCGGAGGCGGCGGATTTCAAGGCCGTGGAGGGGCAGGGGGTCGAAGCGGACGTCTCGGGCCGCGTGGTTCTCATCGGCAGCCCGGCGTTCCTCGCGGCGAACGGCGCCCGTCCCGCGGATGACCTCGTGACCCACGCCGGAGAGCTGGCCGGCGAGGGGAAAACGCCCGTATTTGCGGCCGTGGATGGAAGACCGGCCGGAGTGCTCGCCGTGGCCGATGCGCTAAAAGAGAGCTCCGTCCGCGCCGTCCGGCGCCTCCGGGACATGGGCATCAGGGTCGTCATGCTCACCGGCGACAACAGCCGGACGGCCGAGGCCGTGGCCCGCGCCGCCGGAATCGAAGAGGTGCGAAGCGAGCTTCGGCCCGAGGACAAGGTGGCCGCAATCAAGGAGTTGCAGCGAGACGGCCGCCGGGTGGGGATGGTCGGCGACGGCATCAACGACGCCCCGGCCCTGGCCCAGGCCGACGTCGGCATCGCCGTCGGCACCGGGACGGACGTGGCCATGGAGGCCTCGGACATCACTCTCATCAGGGGAGACCTCACGGCCGTCGTCGCGGCCCTGGAGCTCAGCCGCCGGACGATCCGGACGATCAAGCAGAACTTATTCTGGGCGTTCGCCTACAACACGGCAGGCATCCCCGTGGCCGCCGGTGCGCTCTACCCGTTCTTCGGCATCCTCCTCGACCCGATGATCGCCGCCGCGGCCATGGCCTTCAGCTCGGTCTCGGTCGTGACCAACTCGCTCCGCCTGAAGAGGCTGGCCGTTTCCGGAGGCATCACTCCCGCCACGGCGGAAGACATGTCCCCGGAAACGGGCCAACTTCAGGGATGAAGGGCGAAGGGCCGTCTTGACAGCGGCGGAGGCGTATCAATAGGATGTCCGCGGAGGCCCCCGATGAGACTTGGCGCCCTCGACATCATCGTGTTTCTGGCTTTCTACGCCGTCGTCCTCGGCGTCAGCATGTACAAGAGCCGGCGGGAGCGGACCGGAGAGGACTATTTTCTGGCCAGCCGCGGCCTGTTCTGGCCCCTCATCGGCCTGTCCCTCATCGCGGCCAACATCTCCTCCGAGCACTTCGTGGGCATGGCCGGCCAGGGCGCGGGGCTGGCCGGCATGGCCATCGCCAGCTACGAGTGGATGGCCGCCATCACCCTGGTCTGCGTGGCCTTTCTCTTCCTGCCAAAATTCCTCAAGGCCGGCCTGTTCACCATCCCCGAATACCTGGAGTACCGGTACAGCCCAGCGGCCCGATCCATCATGGCTTTCTACATGATGGCCATCTACGTCGGGGTGACGATCGCCGCCGTCATCTACTCGGGAGGGCTGACCCTCCAGACGCTGTTCGGGGACGTCAACGATCCCCGGCACCTCCTGTACGGGGTCCTGGTCATCGGGGCCATCGCCGCCGCCTACACCCTGTGGGGCGGGCTCAAGGCCGCGGCCTGGGCGGACCTCTTCCAGGGGGCGGCCCTCATCGCCGGGGGCGTCCTGACCGTCTATGTCGGCTTCAAGGCCATCGGCTTCAAGTCCTTCTTCGAGGCCAACGCCGACAAGCTCCACATGATCCTGCCCGCCGACCACCCCGTCCTGCCGTGGACCGCCCTGGTCATAGGGCTGTGGATCCCGAACTTCTACTACTGGGGCCTCAACCAGTACATCACCCAGAAGACGCTGGCCGCCCGCAGCCTGAGGGAAGGACAGAAGGGCATCATCTTCGCCGCCTTCCTGAAGCTCCTCATCCCGTTCATCATCATCCTGCCCGGGCTGATGGCCCGCCAGCTCTACGGCCATCTCATGACCGGGCAGAGCGGAACCGACGCGGCCTATCCCGTGCTCATACGCAATCTTATCGGGCCCGGGGCCCGGGCTTTCATCTTCGCCGCGATCAGCGGGGCGGTCATCAGCTCGCTGGCGGCCATGCTGAACTCGGCCTCGACGATCTTCACCATGGACCTCTACAAGCGGATCTTCCGCAGGGACGCCGGGGACAAGGCCCTCATCCGGACGGGCCGCATCTCGACGCTGGTCTTCGTGACCCTCGGCTGTCTCATCGCCCCCCAGCTCGGCCGGCCGAGCTTCAAGGGCATCTTCACCTACATCCAGGAGTTCCAGGGCTATGTGTCGCCCGGGATCCTGGCCGTGTTCATCTTCGGCCTGCTGGTCAAGAAGGCCCCGCCCATGACCGGCGTCACGGGGCTGCTGCTGACCGTGCCGATCTATGGGGCCCTCCAGCTCTTCGCCCCCCAGGTCGCTTTCCTCAACCGGATGGCCGTGACGTTCGTCGCCATCCTCGTCGTCCTGGCCGTCATGACCGCGCTCAAGCCCCTGGCGGAGCCGCGCGTTTTGCCCGTCCGGGAAGGCTACGACATGAGGCCGAGCCGGTCGGTCGTCGTCCTGGGGGCCGTCGTCGTCGCGGCGACGCTCGCCCTTTACGCGATCTTCTGGTAGCCTCAGCCGCAGACGAACCCGTTTGACACGGATGAGCCGGGATGGTATTTTTCGAAAATCCCGGAAGGTCTTGTCTTCATGCGTTTGAAAATCGAAAGACGATGGTACGATCGCATCCCGTTCGAGTGATCCAAAAAAACAAACCGCGAGATCATCGACCAATGGGAAAAGAGATGAAGGAGGAAAACTTGTGCAAATCGTCATTGTTTAGGGGAATTCTTGTCATCCTTGCTTTCCTGGCCTTCGGGTCTTCCGCATTCGCCGACGGCGGCCTGAAGCCGTCGGACGTCATGGCGACCAAGACGTGCTCGTCCGCGGTCGTCAGTCCCGACGGCCGCTTTGCGGCCTACACCGTCAGCGTGCCGCGCGGAGTCGCCGACGAGCCCGGCGGGGCCTGGTCCGAGCTCTACCTGGCTTCCCTCCCGGGCGGGGAGATTCGTCCTTATGTGACCGGCCGGGTGAATGTCCGGTCGCCGCAATGGCGGCCCGGCGGCAAGGAGTTGGGTTTCATCACCGCCCGCGGCGCCGGCGCCTTTCCCCAGGTCTGGGCGATCTCCGTCGACGGCGGAGAAGCGCGCGCCTTAACGTCATCCCCGACTCCGGTCATCGATTACCGCTGGCACCCCAAGGCCAACCGTCTGGCCTACATCGCCCAGTCTCCGCCCGACGAAAAGGACCAAGCCCTCCGCCGCCGGGGGTTCGATTTCATCTATTACGAAGAAAACCTCCGCCACCGGAATCTCTATATGCTCGACCTCGACCGCCCCGCCGGTCCGGAGAATCCCGTCGTACTGACCAAAGACATCACGGTCTGGAGCTTCGAAATCAGCCCCGACGGCCGGACGATCGCCCTGTCCTGCTCGGAAAAGAACCTCGTCGATCATCAGTACATGTTCCAGGAGGTCAAGCTCCTCGACCTTCAGTCGGGTGATGTGCGCTCCCTGATCAAACACAGCGGCAAGATGGGCGGCTTCGCCTTCAGCCCCGACGGCGCCCATGGGACCTACACCGCCTCCCTGGACCTCAACGACCACGCCGTGAGCCAGCTCTACCTGATATCCCTCAAGGACGGCGCGACGAAAAACCTCACGCCGCCGGATTTCAAGGGCCATATCTCCTGGGCGGATTGGCGCGACAATCAAACCCTGGTCTACCTGGCCGCCGAGGGCGTCTGGAACAATCTCTACACCGTGGGAACGGACGGCCGCCGGCGCACCCGGATTCTGGACGGGGAGAAGGAAGGCTTGGTCTTTTCTGCTCCGCAATTCAGCTCCTCCGGAAAGGACGCCCTCCTAACGGGCCAGGCGCCGCGCATCCCCTCGGAGATTTTCCACTGGACTCCCGGCAAGGCGCCGCGCGCTCTGACCGATCTCAATCCCTGGGTGCGCGACCGCCGCCTGGGACGCCAGGAAGTCATCCGCTACAAAGCCCGCGACGGCATGGAGATCGAAGGGTTGCTCATCTACCCGGTCGATTATCAGGCGGGCGTGCGATACCCCCTGATCGTCACGGTTCACGGCGGCCCCGAGGCCCATTACTCACAAGGCTGGCAGACCGGCTATCTCCACCCGGCCCAGGTCCTGGCCGCGCGCGGCTACCTGGTCTTTCTGCCGAACTACCGCGCCAGCACCGGCTACGGCGTGCCCTTCGCCAGGGAGGGGTTCATGGATCCGGCCGGCAAGGAATTCGACGACATCGCCGACGGCATCGAGCATCTGACGACTG
>VGJG01000085.1:0-5000 GCA_016867615.1 Candidatus Aminicenantota bacterium
TGCCCAACGTCCACGCCATCGGCGACCGGGGCGTGGCGGAGATGCTCGACCTCTACGAGCGGCTGAAGAATGAGGGCCATGATCTCAACGGTTTCCGGGTCATCCATGCCCAGGTCGTCCGGCCTCAGGATTTTACCCGCTTCAAGGCCCTGGGCGTCATCGCCGAGGTCAACCCTTACCATATCTCGGACGACATGCGCTGGATGGAGGAGCGGATCGGCCGCGAGCGCTGCCGGGGGGCTTATGCTTTCCGCTCGCTCCTGGACAACGGCGCCCTTCTCAGCTTCGGCTCGGATTGGCCGGGAACGAGCGCGGCCTTGTATCACCTCCATCCCAAGTATTTGATTTATGCCGCGGTCACCCGCCGGACCCTGACGGGCGAGCCTGCCGGGGGCTGGTTTCCGGAGCAGCGGATTTCCGTGGAGGAGGCCCTCCGGGCCTACACCATCAACAACGCCCGGGCGGCTTTCGAGGACGCGCTCCGCGGGTCGCTGACCCCGGGCAAGCTGGCCGACATCACCGTCTTCGACAGGAACCTGCTCCGGATCGATCCCCGGGACATCCTCCAGGCCGAAGTCCTCTTCACCATCGTGGACGGCCGGGTCGTTTACAGGAAGTAGCCTCCGGACGGCATTCAAGCTTTGACGACTTTGACCCTCCCGGTGATGGCCAGGGTGATCCTGTAGAGACCCCGGCTGTTCTCGACGACGATCGTCGCCAGGTTGGAGACCGTCCCCCGGGGATGAAATACCGGAGCGTTGTTCGCCCGCAGCAAAACGCCCGGAGGACGGCGGCCGCCGAGCCGCTTCCAGGAGCCGTCGTCCGGGTCCCGCATTTCCAGGACGTAGCCGTTTCCCGCCGCCCGCCAGCGCACGGCCGTTCCCCTGAGGAGCGCCGTCAGACGGGCTTCGTTGAGCTTGGCCGCCACCTCCCAGGCCGCTCCCTGAAGCCTGAATTTGGGAAGAAGTTCCAGGAAAGAAGCCGTCCCGAGTGAAACGACCGCCGCCAGCACGAACAGCGCCGTGGCGGTCTCGATGAGCGTGAACCCGCGCCTACTCATCCTCGCTCCAAGCCCTGGGTTTCAGGGATAAAACGAGCAGGACGGGGCGGGCCGTCCGGAGCTCGGACGCCGCCGAGTCGTCGCCGTCCGCCGGTCCGGGGTCGAGATGCACTTTCAGCCGTCCCGCTCCCAGCCGGATTTCCGAAGCCTGCAGGGCTCCCAGGAGGTAGACGGTCCGGGCCGGACCCTTGAGCGCAAAACCCGCCCCGGTCGAGACGAGCTCGGCCTGGATCTTGAGCTCTTGAGGGGCGTCGCCGCCGACAAACAGACCTCCTTCCGGCCCGCCCGGCGCGGACAGGCCCGTCCCCCCGGAAAAGATCACGAGCTCCGAGCCGTTCTCCTTTATAGAAGGAATGCCGCGCTCCCAGGTCACACCCTGGTGGATGAGATGCGAGGCGATCGTGACCGGACCCGTGGACACGATCGTCAGCTTCACCCCTTTGAGTATCGAGGGGATTTCCTCATCGGAGCAGAGCCTCAGCCCGCCCGAGCCGTCGGGCCGCCCTCCTCCCAGGGCTTCGATCCCGCCGTCCACGATGACGACGGCCTGGGGCAGGGTGTTGAAGACCTCCCGGCCTTCCGGCCCGGTGAGCTCCGTCCTGTTCCGGCGGGGGCTGAATTTCAGGGTCCATTCGGACCCGACGCCGCGGAAACACAGCACCTGAGCGTCCTCCTCGACGCCCAGGACGAGCTCGCGGAGGTCGCCCTGAACGTACACCCCGCCCAAGCCGGGATCGTCGCGGATGAGATAGACACCCTCGGGCACGGGGTCCGGGGATTCCTCGAGCCCCAGAACACGGCGTAGAAGCGTTGGCGTCAGGTTCCGGGGGGTTAAGAGCTTGACTTGGAGCGCCCGTTCCATGGAAGGGATTGCCGACACGGGCAGGAGCCGCTCCTCCGTAACCAGAGCCCGGGCCAGATGGGCCCTTCCCGGGCCGGGATCGATCTCCAAGCCTTCAACGGACGGCGGCTCGGGGGGATTTCCGCCGCCCGCCGCCCGGTCGAGGAGGACGGGGAAACGGGACAGGGGGAGGTTCCCGGCCGCGATGTCCAGCGCGGCCTCCAGCCGAGCGCGGCGTGTCGCCTTCAGGTTGTCGATCGCGCTCCTGGAAGTCACGGCCACCAGGAATTCCGCTTCGAAAAAGGAGCCCTGAGGCCGCGCGGCGCGCAGGGAGAATTCCGACTCCGCTTTCCAGGTTTGAGCCTCCCATCCGCCCGATGAGGATGTGGGCGTGCGCCTGCCGAGAGCGGTTTCGATGATCTCGCCGGCATGGGCCGCGGGGTCCGAGAGCCAGGCTTCCGCCCGTGTTTCGTCGAGCGGCAGGGGAAAGGGCTGCGCGGCGAGGACATCGGACAGGTTCCCGAATTCCTGTTTGACCCCGTTTTCAGCGAGGATGTCAAGGACGGTGAGGTTTTTTCCGGCCCGGCCGGCGTGCAGGGAGATCTGTGTCAGATGGATGAGCGCCAGGCCGATCGAGGAGAACATGAGGAATAGGGCCAGGACTATGACCGCCGCCGCCCCCCGCCTTGCCGGCCGGCGACCCTCATTTCCTGAAGGCCCGGGACATGTTTTTCGGAAACATATGCCTTTCATAAATTTTTTTCTCCTTGGTTCGGAGGGCCAACCGGGCGAAGGCGGTGTTCGGCCCTTCATCGTAGGAGGCTTCGAACAGCCGGACCGATTCAAGGAGCGGCTGGCCCCCGCCGCCGTTCTCCTTTCGGCGGATGATGCCGGCCGCCGCGTCAAGGGCGTATTCCACGCGTGTCAGGAGAAACAACCGGCTTGTCTCCCTGGCATAGAACGCTCCGGCCGCCGGGTCGATGGAGAACGTGTCGTCCTCAACGGCGTCCACCCTGAAAACCTGCGCGCCGGTGCCGTCGCCAAGGACGACCTCCCGGCCGATCTTGATTCCCGAGGCGTCGACGACCTCGATGCGACGCTGGCCCGGCTCGATGTCCCGGAGGAGCGCGAGCTCTTCCTCCGCGCCCTCGATCTTCAAACCTCCTTCTCCGGCATCCAGGCCGTCGAGAAGGCCGAGGCCGACGGGAACGGCGAGGAAGCGTCCCGCGCGCCCGATGTCGCTCTCGAGCTTGTCCAGGGCCGCCAGGGCCGCCCTCCGGTCTTCGCTGCCCGACCTCAGCCTGAGGAAGAAATCCCGGCTCACTCCGAATAACTCCAATCCGGCCAGGATGATGATCAGGCTGAAGGCCAGGCTGAGCAGGCTCTCGACAAGAGAAAAACCCTTCGTGTTTCCCATTCAGAAACCCAGGGAGGCGTCGAGAAGGACGCGCGCCTCCACGGCCCTCTCCGGAGAGCGTTCGGGCTCCGCCCGGAGCCGGACGGCCTTTCTTCCCCCGGACCCGTCTTCGACCTGCCAGCTCACGCGGAAGACGCGGCCCGTAGCCCTGTCGGCGATAACTTCCCCGTGCCCGCCCTCCTCGAGATCGGGGTCGTCGAAGGACAGGCTTCGCAAACGCGCCAGCCGGTCGCGGACGAGCCCCGCCGAGGCTGTCAGGATATCGGATTTGATTTTCAGACGGGCGGCGCGGATCATGAGCCCGGCCGTGCCGGATATCAAAAAGGCGGCCATCGCCAGGCTGACGAGAGTTTCGATGAGAGTGAATCCGCGGCGCGCCATTGCATTCTCCGGGGTGAGTAATGCCGGGAATGTGCCAAGCGCATTCCGCCCGGATTTAAACGGCGATGAAGGGTTGCGTCCCGAGGTTTGTCAACCGCCGTTGACGCCGCCCGGGCTTGGGCGCCTTCGCCGGTTGACGGGAAGCCGGGGCCGGGCCTCCGGCCCGCTTATTGTTCCAGGTTGAGAAGCCCGCTGTCGCGCCACTGGAAGTTTGCGGCGCGGGAGGCGTGCCAGATCCGTCCGTCGTTCGTCAGACCGATGACGTTCACCAGCCCCCGGCCGTCGATGTCGCCCGAGATCCGGCGCAGGCCCGGCGAGGAAAGGACGACGCCGTTGTTGTACCAGGTGCCGACCTCGTCGCGGTAGAAATGGACGATGTCCCCCGCCATCAGGCCGACGACCTGCATCAGGCCGGCGGCATCCCTGAAAGCGGACAGGCTGCGGAGCGCCGCGCCGCCGAGGGCGTCGGCGAACCCGCGCATGAATTTTTGCTGCTCCATGAACCATTCTCCGCTGACCGCGTGGCGCTCGACCCCCCTGAAGCCGCCGCCGGGCGCTTGGAGGATGAAAAAGAAGTAGCGGCCGACGTTGGAGACGGCGAAGGAACCCGCCCGGAGATCGGCGGGGATATCGGTCTTAGATACGCTCCGGGAAGAGGCCGAGAGCAGGTATTCCACGATCCTCCCCTCCGGAGTCAGGCCGAAGAGAGCGACGCCGTCCGCCTGGGGATGGGGGGCGAGGCACACTTCGGACAGGTCTTCGGACAAAACTTCGGTCGCCGCCTGGCGCCATCGGCTGGACGAGTCGCGGATAAGATAATGGACCCTGCCGCCGCTCCCGGTCTCGACGACGGCCACGTGCAGCCTGCCGTCCGCGTCGCTCATGGCCGCCAGTCGGGGAGTCCCGGCACTCCGCGCCCGCGGCGCGGCCCTCAGCCCTTCCTGAGGTCGCTCCGAGGCGGACAAAGCCAGGTCAAAGACGATGCCGTTCGACACCCAGGATGTCTCGGCCGCCTGATAGGCGTGCCATAGTCCCAGGCTCCCTTCCCACTGTCCGGAACGCTCCAAGCCCCGGACGGAGCCCCCCCCTCCTCTGCGAAGAGCCAGGACCTGGAGCAAGCGGTCGTCGCCCTTGGCGACGATTTGCGCGTCCAGAAATTCCGTTCCGGCGGAAGCCTCGACCCTTCCCCCGCGAAGCAGGTCCCGGGGCGTGCGCTGATCGGCGCTCACGCTCCATCCGGCGATCAGAAGGATCAAACACAGAATGCCTGAAGTGGTCTTGTTCATCTTTCTTCTCCTGTT
>VGJG01000086.1 GCA_016867615.1 Candidatus Aminicenantota bacterium
CCGCGACTTCGCCGAGCAGGGCGAGACCGTGTTCTACGTCTCCGGCGAGGAGTCCCTGGAGCAGGTCAAGCTCCGGGGCGACCGTCTGGGCGCGGGCGCAGGGCGGCTGTTCCTCCTGGCCGAGACCAACCTGGAGAGGATCCTGAGCCAGGCCGAGCGGGTCGGGCCGCGGGTGCTCATCCTCGATTCGGTCCAGACGATGCATTCCTCCAAGCTCGGCTCGAGCCCGGGCACGATCTCCCAGGTGCGCGAGACGGCCCACCAGGTCTTCCGCTACGCCAAGAAGAACCGGGTGTCCGCCTTCCTCATCGGCCACATCACCAAGGAGGGGTCGCTGGCCGGGCCCAAGTCCCTGGAGCACATGGTGGACGTCGTGCTTCTCTTCGAGGGCGAGCGCGACCACAGCCACCGGATCCTGCGGGCCCTCAAGAACCGCTACGGGCCCGTGAGCGAGCTGGCCGTCTTCGAGATGACCTCGGAAGGCCTGCGGGCCATCGGCAACCCGAGCGAGTTCTTCCTCCGCGAGCGCCCCCGGGAGGAGCCGGGGAGCGTCGTCGTCTGCACCCTCAAGGGCTCCCGGCCGCTCCTGGTCGAGATCCAGGCCCTCGTCTCGGACACCCTGTTCGCCTCCAACCCGAGGAGGATGACGATCGGCCTGGACCATTTCCGGGCCTCGATGCTCCTGGCGCTCGTGGAGAAGCGGATGGGGTTCGGGTTCGCCGGCCAGGACATCTACCTCAACGTCGCCGGCGGCCTGACGATCGAGGAACCGGCCGCGGACCTGGCGGTCATCGCCGCCGTGGTCTCCTCGCTCAGGAACCGGGCCGTGCCGGCCGACACGGTCGTCTTCGGCGAGGTCGGCCTCAGCGGCGAGGTGCGCTCGGTCGGCCAGGCCGGGCTGCGGTTCCGGGAGGCCGCCTCCCTGGGTTTCCGGAGGGTCATTCTGCCCAAGAACAACACCGCCGCCCTGGGGGCGGAGAAGCCGGACGGGGTGCGCGTGGCCGGCGTCGACGGCGTCCGGCAGGCCATGAACATCATATTCTCATGAAACGTATATACCGGACAGCGAGGATCATCCCATGGGCATCCTACTCTTTCGCATTTTTATCGTCGGCCTGACCACGGCCGCGGGGTATTTTTTCCCGCTCTTCAGGCTCGACCGGCGGGTGAGCGCCGGCGTGGCCTTCGTCCTGGCGGCCCTCATCGTTCACCTCGAGACCCGCATCCGCAAGACCCAGTTCAAGGTCATCTGGGGCTCGACCGTCGGCACCTTCGCCGGCATCGCCCTCGGCTGGGGCCTGGGGGCGGTGTTCGGCTGGGGGCTGCAGGCCGTCTATCCCGACCGGCCCGCCGACAGTCTGCCGACCACGACCTTCCTCCGCCTGTTCTTCCTGATCATCATGCCCTACATCGGCTTCCTGGTGGGCTCCCGGAAATCGGAGTGGCTCGACCCCTCCTACCTCTTCCGGTTCTTCAGGGAGAAGAGCGTCGGCCGCAGCTACAAGATCCTGGACACGAGCGTCATCATCGACGGGCGCATCCAGGACATCTGCGACACGGCCTTCATCGAGGGCACGCTCGTCGTGCCCCAGTTCATCCTCAAGGAGCTGCAGTCCATCGCCGACTCCCCGGACGCGCTCAAGCGCCAGCGCGGCCGACGGGGCCTGGACGTCCTCGACCACCTCCAGAAGTCCTCGGAGGTGGCGGTCGTCATCTCCGAGATGGATTTCCCCGAGGTCCGGGACGTGGACTCCAAGCTCATCGAGCTGGCCAAGCACCTGGACGCCAAGCTCATCACCAACGACCTCAACCTGAACAAGGTCGCCCGGCTGCAGGGCATCAAGGTGGCCAACATCAACGAGCTGGCCAACGCCCTCAAGCCCATGGTCCTGCCCGGGGAGATGATGCGCGTCTTCATCCTCAAGGAGGGCAAGGAGAAGGACCAGGGCGTGGCCTATCTCGACGACGGGACGATGGTCGTGGTCGACAACTCGCGGCGGATGATCGGCCAGACGATCGATGTCACCGTGACCTCGGTGCTGCAGACGACCGTGGGCAAGATGATCTTCGGCCGCTTCAACCAGGGGGATTGAGGGCGTGGGCGCGGCGTGGGCCGTCATCGTGGCCGCCGGACGCGGGGAGCGGTTCGGCGGGCCGAAGCAGCTCGCCCCGCTGCGGGGCCGGTCCCTCTTCCGCTGGAGCCTGGACGTCTTTCTGGCGCACGAGGAGGTCGAGGGCGTCGTGCTCGTCGCGCCGCCCGAGGCCCTCGGCCTCGTCCCCGCGGCGGGCGGGAAGCTCAGGGCCGTCGTGGCCGGCGGAGCGCGGCGACAGGATTCGGTGGCCAACGGCTTCCGGGCCGTCCCGGAGAGCGCCTCCGGCGTCGTCCTCATCCACGACGGCGCCCGTCCGCTCCTCGCGCCCGAGCTGATCAGCCGCGTGGCGGCCGCGGCGCGGGAGAGCGGGGCGGCCGTGCCGGGCGTGGGCCTCGAGGACACGGTCAAGGAAGTCGCGGGGAGGCGCGTCGTCCGGACTGCGGACCGCGGTGCGCTCGTCCGGGTCCAAACGCCCCAGGGATTTCTCTATCCCGTTCTTAAGGAAGCGCTCGAGGCGGCGGCGCGGGACCGGTTTTACGGAACGGACGAGGCCGTCCTCGTGGAGAGGACGGGGCGCCCGGTGACCGTCGTTCCCGGCGACCCGAGGAACATCAAGGTCACGACGCCCCTCGACCTCAGGATCATGGAGGCTCTGCTCGATGACTAGGGTCGGATTGGGCTACGACATCCACCGTCTCGTCCCGGGACGGAAACTCATCCTGGGCGGGGTTTTCATCCCGCATGGGCGCGGACCCCTGGGCCACTCGGACGGCGACTGCCTGATCCACGCCCTGGCGGACGCGCTCCTGGGCGCGGCGGGCGAGGGCGACATCGGGCAAATATTCCCCGACACCGACCCGCGTTACAAGGACATTTGCAGCCTGGATCTGTTGCGTGCGGTCGTGGCGCGGCTGAAGAAAAAAGGATGGCGGATCCTGCAGGCGGACACGGTCGTGGTCATGGAGCGACCCAAGCTCGCGCCCCACGTGGCGGCCATGAAGGCCGTCCTGGCGCCGCTCCTGGGCATCAAGCCCGGCGCCCTGGGCATCAAGGCCAAGACACAGGAGGGCCTGGGAGCCGTCGGCCGCGGCGCCGCCGTCCTGTGCTGGGCCGTTGTTCAGTTGGGGCCGAGCCCAGGCAAGCGAAAGAAAACGAAGAAGTAAAGCCTCTTCAGCCTTCTTTTCCCTGCGACCGCGCTTTTCCATGGCAACAATTTCGGGAGCGGCCCCCGGCGTCGTGGCCAACCATGCCCTGGAACGGGGGGCGAACGCCGTCATCGGCGTCCGCTGCGACGCCGCGGAGATCATGCAGGGCGTCACCGAGGTGTTGTGCTGCGGCACGGCCGTGACCGTCAGGAAGGGATCGCGTCTGGCCTCCCCCGCCGGGCCGTCAGCGGGGGACGACCTCGAAGGCGAAGAAGGCCGTGCGCTGGATGGCGCTGAAATTGTTGTCGCTCATGAGGAACAGAGTCCGGCGTCCATTCTTGAGCTCGGGGCCGAAGCACATGGCCTCGAAGTTGTCCAGGCTCCTGAAGCCGGGCGTGAGGAGTCCGATGATCTCCTCCAGGTCGAGGACGAGCCTCTTGGCCACGGCGCGAACGTCGCGGCGGGCCCCCAGGGAAGGGACCGCGCTGACGTCCTCGACGCCCTCGAGCGAAAAGCGGAAGATCCGGATGCGTGTCTTCGACCTCCGCGGCTTCAGGCCCGCGTCCTCGATGAAATAGCTCCGCTCCAGGGAGAGGAATTCGCGGCCGCCGAGGGCCAGGACTTCGACCAGCCCGTTCTCGCCGCGGCCGGGGCCGGTGTTTTCCGGAACGGCCACCGGGTCCAGGGGATAGGCGTATTCGGGCCCGGGCTCGGGCTCGGCGCCGGAAACATCGTACTCGATCAGGCGGACGAGGCATCCCCGGGAGGGCGTCGGGGGCTCGCCGTCCTGGAAGAGGGCGCTTTCGGCGGCGGTGAAGAGCCGCGGCTCGTCGGGCGCCAGGGCCAGGGACTCGAAGCTGGCGTTGGGCCGGGTTCCCCGGGGCGCGCCGCCTTCCTCGGAAGGAAGGAATTTTTCCGGGAGGCGCAGGACGCGGACGAGCTTCCCGTCGGCCCCGAAAAGGAACAGCCCGGGCATCGTTTTCTGCAGGCCGTGCCTTTCCGAGGAAAGATAAAAGCTTCCGTCGTCCGTGAGGGCCAGGCCCTCGGGGTCGAGGGACGCATCCGGGAACGCGTTTCCTTCGCCGTCCCGCAGGAACAGAATCCCCGCCGGCCGGACTTCGAGCTTTCCGGGAGCGACCGAGATCCGCAGGCGGTAGAGGCGGTGGTCGGATTTGGCGTCCGAGAGGGCCAGACAGTCTCCCGAGGACGGCTCGTAAGCCAGGGAGGAGAGGCCGCCGAAGCGCGCCGGGTCATAATCTCCGAAGGAAGCGCCCGTGGGGATGTTGAAGTCCGCCAGGAAATTCAGGCTGAACTCGGGAAAGAGCGCCCCGGCCCCGGCGCGGCGGGATGCCGCGCAGCCGGCGGCTGAAAAGACAAGCGCGCCGATGAGGCCCGCGATGAGAAGCTTGTTTTTATCCAATTCCCGGCGCCTTTCCCGGAATCTCAGCCCCTGACCATATCATATGCGCCCGGGGATATTCAATATTCCGCCGCGCCGCGGATGATCCCGGCCGGCGGGGGCCGCCTCAGAGCCGGATCATGATCCCGCCCAGGGCGGCGAAGCCGTTGAGGCTCAGCCGCGCGGAACGGGCGTCCTGGAACATGGGATCGGAAGGCGGCGGGGTGTCGCTTAACACGATAAAGGGAAAAGTCCCCAAGGGCGCCACATTGATTTTCACGTACCACAGGTCTCCGTTTTCCACATAGGGCGCGCCGCCCGAGCTGGTGTGGCTGAGGTTTCCGCTGAACCCGTCGATCTGAGCGTACCGGCCCCGGCCTTCGAGCAGGAGGGACAGGTTGGGATGCAGCCTGATCTCAAGCCCCAGGCCGGCGACAATCCCGATCTTTCCCTTGGATTCGACCTCGGTCACTTCCTGGCTCCAGCCCCCCGAATCGTATTCGGACCTCTTCGTGTATTTGATTTTGGCCAGGTGATACTCCGCGCCAGCATAGAGCGTGAGGTTGACAAGGGATCCCATCGGAACGGCGAAGTGCAGGCCGGCTCGGATGGGCACGACCTTCACCTCGGGCTTTAAGGTCATCGTTCCCGAGCCGAGCAATCCTGAATAAGTGAGTTCGCTGGTGCTCCGGGCATTGATCATTCCGGAGCCGATGCCCAGGCCTATGACCGGGCTGAAATACAGGATCGCGTCTCCGCCCCAGTCCCATCCCGCTTGAAATTCCCGGTAATCGCCGCGGAGGGTTGTGGCAAAAACAGCCGCCATGACTCTGGAGAACTCGACCTCTCCCTTGAACCCCTAGTTGATGTCCCCGCCGTTCATGGAGTTGTAGCCCCCGGTGAACTTGAGGCCCAGGGAGAAGGCGGCGCCGGGGGGCGGCGCGGCCAGGACGGCGAAGGCCAGAGCGGCGGCGCAGAATAAGGCTATGCAAGGCTT
Source organism: Candidatus Aminicenantota bacterium (assembly GCA_016867615.1). Taxonomy (GTDB): domain Bacteria; phylum Acidobacteriota; class Aminicenantia; order Aminicenantales; family JAFGAV01; genus JAFGAV01. Next base: position 5,635 of record VGJG01000086.1, read on the forward strand.
GTGCATGGCGGTTCCTCCTTTGAACAAATTAAATCACAAAGCCCCCTCCCTGTAAACAATAAGACGGGGTCGCGTCTACACTTTCCACTATTTTGAGGAGCCCGTATCCGGATCGCCTCCAAAAAATGGATAGGGACATATCTGTTCAAAAAAGTGGAAAGTGTAGACGTAGGGGCCTTGGCTCGAGGCCTTTTACTTCTTGAGCGATGATTTGTCGAAAATGCCGGGCGGGAGGGCGGCATCGAATTCGACGGACTCGATCTTGAACTCCGTCCCTTCCCCCGCCTTGAGCGCGTCCTTGAATACCGCGTGCGTCGAAACCCAGCGGCCGCCGAAACGCCGGACTTCGCGAACCTCGAGCGTCTTGAGCAGCCGGCCTCCTCTGGCGAAGCGCTCCTCGCGCAGGACGAGGAACCGCTCCCGGTCCACCCAGACCTTGCGGCGGTGATAGGCGACGTCGTCCTTCGAGGCCGTCAGCTCCAGCACCCAGCAGGACCGCCCCTCGCAGGTCTCCTCGCCCGCCGTGACGGCCGTGTAGGCGTCGCGCAGCCGGTTGTTCTCCATCATGTCTTCATAGGACAGGTCCGAGCCCATGACCGACTGCCGGAGCATGTGGCCCGAGATGCTGATCGTCCGGTCCGTCGCGGGCGAGTAGGTCCAAAGCCGGTCGCCGAGCTTGAGCATCTTCACGCCCTTCTCCCGGGGCGGAGAGAGGTACTCGGTGAAGGCTTTGTCGTCGCCCTCGACCCAGGACTTGGCCTTGATCGTCCGGCTCGCGCGGCGGCCGTGGATGGTCATCTCGCTGACGATGATCTTCGACCCCGGAACGGCGTTCCTGTCCACGCGGTCGAGGATCTCGTCCGCGGACAGAGTTTGGGCGCCCGCCGGCGCGGCCGAACAGAATCCCAAGATGAATAGAATGATGCCCAAGTTGGGCATCATTGATTTTCGCGCCCTCCGCCCGCATGCCGTCCGGCCGGGCGCACGCCCCGCCTTCCCCCATCTCTCCGTCGATGTTCTCCGTTTCTCCCCTGATTTATGAAAAGACGGGGGCCCGCCCGGAATAAAAGCTCGCGGCGCACATCCCCGCTCTTCCCGAGCGCGGATCGAATCCCCTGTCGCGGTCGAACGGACGGCTCCCCCTGAAACCCTCAATGAACGGCTCCTCTCACCAGGCGGGGATGCGTGTCCGTCGGCCGACGAGAGCATATGCCGCGGGACCGCAACCTCTCCGGCCGTGCGATGAACCCGTTGCGTTCCGACCCGCCGGTGCAGACGATCCCGATGCGTTTGAGCGTTCATGTTTCGAGCTCCTTGAACAGCCGCGCCGTCTGGCGCTTGTAGATGCCGCGGCCGGCGATGGCCGTCC
>VGJG01000087.1 GCA_016867615.1 Candidatus Aminicenantota bacterium
CGGGACCGCAACCTCTCCGGCCGTGCGATGAACCCGTTGCGTTCCGACCCGCCGGTGCAGACGATCCCGATGCGTTTGAGCGTTCATGTTTCGAGCTCCTTGAACAGCCGCGCCGTCTGGCGCTTGAAAATGGCCCGGCCGGCGATGGCCGTGCCGATGAACGGCGCCAGCAGGCCGGGGATGAAGCCGATGACCAGGCTGAAGGGCATGACCTTGGCGTGGATGACCGTGGGGAACATCATCGAAGAGTTCTTGATCAGGGAGGAGATGTCCAGGCCGTATTTCTGCATGTAGAAGGAGACGGCCAGCCCCAGGGCCGTCCCGGCCGCCGTTCCCAGCGCGCCGACGATCAGCGACTCGCCGATGAGCGAACGGTAGACGTGCCCCTTGTTCTCGCCCACGGCCAGCCGGACGCCCATCTCCCCGTAGCGGCGCAGGCTGCCCAGCAGGCCCGCGTTCCACAGGACGAGGGCCATGGGCACGAGGAAAATGAGCATGATGATCCGCTGGGCCGAGTCGATGAGGTCGAAGTAGGAGCCGAACTCGTTCTGGTCGGTCAGGGCGAGCATCGTCGGGGCGAAATCGCCCTCCTCCGCCCCGGCGGAGAACGCCCGGGCCAGGGCCTCGGCCCGCTCCCTCCGGAAGACGCCGGTCCGGAAGAAGCCCAGGACCTCGCCCGCCGCGTCCTCCATGTCGAGCGCGGCGCGGACGTCCTCGATGTCGGCGATGAACCCCGAGCGGTCGAGGGCCGACAGCCCGAAGCGCACCGTCCCGGCCACGGTGAAGTTGGCCGTGGCCATGGCCCCCTCGGCCGTGGCGCCGATGAGGGTCACGGTCTCGCCGGGCGAGACGGCGAGCCTGCGGGCGAGCTCCTCGCTGAGGAGGATGTCGCCCGGCTGCGCCGGCAGCCAGCCCCGTGCCAGCCCCTTGGCCAGGCGCAGGCGCTCCCGCTCGCGAACGGCCTCCGGACCGTCGCCCAGGATGCGGGCCGCCAGGCCGGCGGCCGGGCCCTGGGAGCGCGTCTCGCCCGCCTCGTCCGGGACGTCGAGCAGCCCGCCGAAGAGGATGCGGGGCGCCCACTCGAACTCGGGGTATTCCGCCTCGAGCACGGCGATGAGCTCCCCGGCGCCCGAGAGCGCCGCGTCGTTGGGCGCCTGGGCGGCCTCCCGGGCGTAGGCCCGGGTCGTGACTTTGACGTGCCCCATCTGGAAGGCGGCGCTGATGACCGTGATGTCCGACTCCCAGCCCTTCATGTAGTTGTACATGAAGACCGTCAAGAGGACGCCGATGGTCACCGTCAGGAAGGGAAAGAGGCTCCGCGACCGGTCGCGGATGACGCCCTTGAAAAGGAACTTGATCATGACAGTTTCCCCTTGATGGCCTCGGTCGGCTTGAGCTTGGCGATGCGGCGCGTGGGCAGAAAACTGACCACGGTCGTGACGGCGAAGACGAGAAGCGCCGTGCCGGCGACCAGGCCGACGCTGTACACCGGGTAAAGGGTGTTGCCCAGGGCCAGGCCGAAGCTGTCGGCCTGCCCGACGGGCATGACCCAGCCGTGGGCGGCGAACCAGGCGAGAAACGGCACGCCGTACACCGCTCCGACGAGAACGGCCAGAAGCGATAGCATCGACCCCTCCAGGGTGAAGAGGGCGATGACCCGGGCCCGGGTCAGGCCCAGGGCGATCATCGTCCCGATCTCGCGGCGGCGCCGCCAGATCGACAGGACCTGGGTGTTGAAGATGGCCAGCATGGCCAGGGCCAGGAGGATGACGTAGAAGATCGAGGAGCCGATCGTCTTCATCTCGATGAATTCCCGGATATCGCGGAGCAAAAAGCCGGTGTCCTTGAACGTCCAGCCCGCGACGGCCGGCCCGGAAACATATCCCTTCTCAACGACGACCAGGGTCGCCTCCCCGGCCGCGCCGGCCAGGCGACGCAGGTCCTCAAGCGGAATCCAGACCACTCCTGTATCGGCCGACGGGACCGTGGTCTCGAAGACCTCCGCGACGACGAAGTCGCGGGCGTCGAACGTGCCGCGGACGTCCCGCCAGCGGACGGTCATCATGTCGCCCTTCTTCAGGCCGGCGGCGCGGGCCATGCGCGTCCCGAGCAGCGCCGGCGTTTCGCGGTCGGCGGGCGCCAGGGAGGCCGTGGGCAGAATGAGGAGGCGCTGGCCGGGCGGGATGCCCTTGAGCAGGACGGACTGCATCCGGCCGCCGGCGTAGAGCGTTCCCTGGACGACGAGCACGGGCGCGGCCCGGCCCTCGGTCTCGAGCGCGGCGAGCTCCGGGGGGACGGGTTTGTGCGCGTCCCGGATGGAGAAGGGGTCGAGCGGGTCGTAGCCCTCGACCCAGTACTGGCCGCCCCCGTACTCGATGTCGGTCAGGGCGCGGGAGGACTCTTGGTCCAGGCCCTTGAACAGGCTCTGGGCCCAGATGATGGCCACGAAGGAGAACGACAGGACGAGGGCGTTCAACCAGGTCTTCGTCCCGGCGGCCAGCATGTTCCGGACGGCGAGCTTGAGGAGTTTCATGACGCGCCTCCCCCGTCGGGCTTCGTCCTGTCGTCGGCGGCCACGGCGCCGTCGATGAGCGTGATCTTGCGGCGGACGTGGCGGATGACCTTCTCGTCGTGCGTGGCGAAGAGGAAGGTCGTGCGGAGATTCCTGTTCAGCGACTCCATCGTGTCCAGGATCATGTGCGAGTTCTCGGCGTCGAGGTTGGCCGTGGGCTCATCGGCCAGGACGAGGCCCGGCCGCTTGACCACGGCCCGGGCGATGGCCACCCGCTGGGACTGGCCGCCCGACAGCTGGCCCGGCCGCGACTTGGCCCGGTCGGCGAGGCCCACCCACTCCAGGGCGTCGAGGACGGCCTTGCGGCGCTCGGCGGCGCTCATCTTCATCAGGAGCAGGGGAAACTCGACGTTCTCGTAGGCCGTGTAGACCGGGAGCAGGTTGAACGACTGGAAGATGAACCCGATGTGACGGCTGCGGAGCGCGGCGGCTTCGCGGTGGGAGAGCGTTTCGACCCTGCGGCCCATGACCTCGGCGCTGCCCTCGGTCGGGGCGTCGAGCGAGCCGACGATGTTGAGGAGCGTCGTTTTGCCCGAGCCCGAGGGGCCGACCAGGGCGGCGAACTCGCCCTGTTCGAAGGACAGGTTCACCTTGTTCAGGGCCCGGATCGACGTCCGGCCCAGGGGATAGACCTTGGTCAAGTCGCGCGTCTTGATGATCGTTCCGTTGTCCATGATGTCCTCCTGTGATGTCGTTTCCGCGCCGTCTCCGCCCTTCAGTGGTTGAAAACGACCACGAGCATGAGTCCTTTTCCCGAAAAAGAACTCTGTCCCGGAGCGGCCGGAAGAACCCCGCCCGTTTCCGGGTTCCAGAAGCCGATGAGGTGAATCAGCCAGTCGTCGTAGGCTCGCTGCCAGCTGAGGAAGCTGAAGACGTTCCGCCCGCGCCAGTCGGTGAAGAGCATGACCGACAGCCTGTCGAGCAGCCCGAGCGACGTCGAAGCCGAAACCGCCGTCAGGTCGCGGCCCTCGCCTCCGGCGAACGCGCCGCGGGCGGCGTCGAAGCGCAGGTGCTCGGCCAGAAGATGGACGCCGTTGCCCAGGGGAAGCGTGGTGTCGGCTCCCGCGGCCAGGAAGCGCTGATAGGGGAAGGCCAGGGCTCCGTGGCGCTGACGGATGACCGTCCCCTCCGCCCAGAATCCGGCGCCGGCCGCGATGTCCCATTTGCCGTCGAGCGCCCAGCGGTCCTCGGCGGCCGCGGCGCCGGCAAGGGCGGGCGTCGCGGCGAGCCCCCGGCCGAGGTCGGCGCGGCGGCGGTGATAGGTCAACCCAAGCTCGCCCTTGAAGAGAGGAACCTGAAGGCGGCCGCCGAGCTCGGCGGTGCGGCGCGCGGTCGGGCTTGCCTCCCAGCCCTTCGGCTCGTCGTTGCCCCAGAGCGCCCAGGCCCAGGCGTTGGCGTTGCCGGGGAAGTAATAGCGGACGAGAAGCCCCCTGACGCCGTCCGTCAACTGGAGCGGGTCGCGGGGGTCGAGGCGGTCGAACCACATGAGAGGACGCAGCATCGCCGCCGAGCCGAAGTTGATTTTTTGGAGGCCGAGGCGGGCCTCGAAACGCGTCGAGGAGAGCCGCGCCCAGGCGCGGTAAAGCTTGAGACGCGCGTCCGTCGCCGTCGCGGCGCCGCCGGCGGCCGATCCCGAGAAGGACGCATTGACCGAAGCCTCGGCGTCAAGTCTGAGCGCCGGGGAAAGGCCGAGCGACAGGTCGAGGGAGGGGATGTAGCGCAGACCGAAGCCCAGGGCCAGGGACGGGCTGTCGTTCGCCGAAAGCCAGGATGAGGCCCGGCCGCTGAGGTCGAGCGGGGACGTGCCGTCCGAGGCGCCCCCCGAGGCCGCGGGCGGGGCATCGGACGCCGCGCCGGGGGCAGCGGCGGAGAGATCTGCGGGCTGCGCCGTGAGGAAGAAGAGGCCGGCGCAGAGAACGGTCGCGGCCATGCCGCGGGCCGATCGTCGTGCCGAAGTGGAAAAAGCCTTTTCGGCGCCGGGGCCGGGATGCCGGCCGGAAGCGGCGCGAGCGGAGCGCGAGGCAGGCCAGGCGGAAGCGCCGAAGGAGGGTGTTTTGGTGTCTCCCATTTGAATTCCGCGGGCTCCGCTCACCGCCTCCGGTTTTTCAGGACCCCGTAGAAAAACAGGTTCATGAGCTCGGCGCCGAGCTCCCTGGGCGTCGCGTAAAGACGCGTCAGACGTTTGTCCACGACCATGTCGGCCATGATGTTCAGAAAGGCGACGATGAACTCGGGCTTGACGTCCGGCCGGATGTGGCCCGCGCGCTGAGCGCTCCTGTACTCGTCGAGGGCGATTTTCAAGTTTTCTTCCATACGGCGGTGGAGGAGGGCGTGGAGCTCGGGGTAGGGAGAGGCAATGATGTCCTGGATGAAGGACGCGCTCATGTCGTCCGCCTTGGCCAGCTTGAGCTCGATGAACTGGCGGACGCGCTCGCCGTAGGGGATCTTCTGGCCCATGATCCGTCGGTAGGATCCGATCATCTCGTCGATGAGCCTGTTGAGGACGGCCTCGGCGGCGCGGACCTTGTCCCGGTAATGCTTGTAGAAGGTCATGCGGCTGACGCCGGCGGCCGCGCAGATGTCCCCGACCGTCGTCTTCCGGATTCCGTACCGGTAGAACAGCTTCTCGGCTGCGGCCAGGATCTTCTCCGGCGCGGGCGTCTTCGCGCCGCCCGCCGAATTGCCCTTGGTTTTCATTGTTTACACTTTACATAAGATTATACGATATATGTCAACAAATGGTTTCACTCATCAAAAAAATATTCTCCGGGTCCGGGCCGGCCCCGGCAACATGATGATCATCATTCTGGGCGAGAGCCCCTCCGGCATTTCAAATGGCTTAATAAGCTTTCTCCCGATTTGTGTGGGGGGCCTGTCCCGCTCTCCGGCGCGTCCGCTCACAGCGGTCACCGCTGCCATCCGGCAGCAGGGCGCTTCATTTTGGAGTTATGGAACGAATCTTGCTGAAATAAAGCCGAGACCAATCCGAGGAGAGGCGGCATGAAAAATAGGGGAATTTTCAGAACCGGGGGGGTCATATTCTTTACAATCGCGGCCGTTTTCTGCTCCCTCGCATTCTCTTCCGCCGTCTCTCAGGACCATTGGCGGGACAGGCTCATGCAGCCCGATCGGACCATGGACGCCATGGGCGTCCGGCCGGGTATGGTCATCGGCGAGGCCGGCGCCGGGGAGGGGTATTTCACCTTTCACCTCGCGAGACGTGTGGGCCCCTCGGGCATGATTTACGCCAACGACATCGACCGCCGGGCGCTGGCCGCCCTTGATCGCCGCTGCCGCGACGAGGGCGTCCTGAACGTTCAAAGCGTCTTGGGCGAGGTGGCCGACCCCCTTTACCCCGCAAGGGAGCTGGACATGATCGTCCTGGTCTATGCCTTCCATGACTTCGAGAAGCGGGCCGAATGGCTCGCCGCCGCCAGGGGCTACCTCAAGCCCGGGGCGGCGCTGGTCATCATCGACCGCGATCCGGACAAGTGGGGCGGGGAATTCAGCCACTTCCTGAAGAAGGAGGACGTCCTGGACATCCTCGACCGGTCGGATTACGAGCTCGTCCGCGTCGAGACGTTCCTCCAGCGGGAAAACATATACATTTTCCGTCCGTCAAAAACGCTGAGGGAGGGGGCATCCCTCGAAGGGCCCGATGATCCTCTCCTTTAACGCGTCGGCCGAGGGGAGCTGTTTCGGCAATGTAAAGACGGGGTCGCGTCTACACTTTCCACTCTTTGAGGAGCCCGTATCCGGATCGCCTCCAAAAAATGGAGAGGGACATCTCTGTTCAAAAAAGTGGAAAGTGTAGACGCGACCCCGTTTTGCTTTCTGCGGCTTACTCCTGATGACGACCGTCAATTACGGAGAGGTGGTCTCCATTCTGCTTCCTGAATGAGGGCCTCTTTTATATAATAGACAAACCGACCGAATGAACCAGGAGAACGTCATGAAGCGATCCGCCGGTTGCTTGTTGTTACTGGCAGTTCTTGCGATTTCCGCGCAGCCCGGCCTTTTTCCTCAGGACAGAACGGCCGCCGGGCGGCTCGACGAGAAAATCGACGATATCGTCCGCGCCGTCGCGCCCGACATCGTCGCCCTGCGGCGCGACATCCACGCCCATCCCGAGCTCTCCCTCCAGGAAACCAGAACCGCGGCCCTCGTCGCCGAGCGGTTCCGGGCTCTGGGCCTCGAGGTCCGCGAGGGCATCGGCGGCACTGGCGTCCTGGGCGTTCTCCGCGGCGGCAAGCCCGGCCCGGTCGTCGGCTTCCGCGGGGACATGGACGCCCTGCCGGTCACGGAGGAGACGGGCCTGTCCTTCGCCTCCAAGGTGCGGGTCCGGCACGAGGGACGGGAGACGGGCGTCATGCACGCCTGCGGCCATGACGTCCACACCTCGGTCCTGGTCGGCACGGCGGCGGTCCT
>VGJG01000088.1 GCA_016867615.1 Candidatus Aminicenantota bacterium
TCTTCGTCTGCCTTGTCGGGCGCGGCGTCGTCGAGGCCTGGCTGGCGGTCATCATCATCGGCCGCGAGCTGGCCGTCTCCGGATTCCGGGCCATCGCCGCCTCGCGGGGCGTGAACATTCCCGCCTCGTTGATGGGCAAGATCAAGATGGCGGTCGAATCGGCGACCCTGACCCTTCTGCTGCTGGGCGAGACACACCTCGGTCCCCTCTATCCGGTCGCCCGGGTGGGGCTGTGGACGGCGGCGGCGGTCTCGCTCCTCTCGGGACTCGAATACTACTTGAGATACCTGCCCCGCATCGGCGCGGGCCGGAGGTCCCCCGCAGAGAACTTCTCCACCCGGCGAAAGGATTGAACGGGCGGGACCCCCCTCTTCGCCTGCTTTTTTAGGCGGACAGGACCTGACGTGTCTTTTCCAGAGAAGCCGAATCCTCGACCTGGAGCAGGGTGAAAGCCGTCGGCCAGCCGCGGCCGATCCGTTTCAGCAGTCCGCTGAGGACCCGGCCCGGCCCCGTCTCAACGAAATGCGTCAATCCCTCCTCCCTCAACCTCTCCATGGAATGGAGCCACTGGACGGGCCGGCTGACCTGTCTTTTCAGGGCGTCGCGGGCCTCCGCTCCGGTCCGGATGACCCGGGCGTCCACGTTGGTCACCAGGGGAAACTTGAGGTCCCGGAACTTCACCCCCTCGAGGTCCGCCTCGAGCTTTTTCTCGGCGTCGATCATCAGGGTCGTATGAAAGGGGGCGCTGACGGGAAGAAAAACGGACCGCGCGGCCTTGATCAGACCCACCGCCTCCTCGACCGCCGGCTTGTGTCCGGCGATCACGGTCTGCTCCGGGCTGTTCCAATTGGCCACCTCGACCGTCCCCGACCGGACCCGGGCCAGCCCGTCGAGGACGTCCCGGCGGTCCGCTCCCAGGAGGGCGGCCATGGCGCCCGCTCCTACGGGAACGGCCTCCTGCATGTAACGCCCTCTCTTGTGGACAAGAACGACGGCGTCCTCGAAGCCCAGGGAGCCGGCCGCCACGAGCGCCGAGTATTCTCCCAGACTGTGCCCCGCGACGAAGACCGGCTCGAGGCCCAGAAGACGGTAAGCGATGACGCTGACGACGAGCAGCGCCGGCTGCGTGTTCCGCGTCAGCTTCAGCTCCTCCTCCGGGCCCTCGAAGCAAAGACGGGAGAGGGAAAATCCCAGCGCCCCGTCGGCCCGGGCGAACAGGTCCCGCGCCGTTTCATGGTTCCTGTGGAGATCAAGCCCCATGCCCACGACCTGGGACCCCTGGCCGGGAAAAAGACAGGCGAGGCGGCTGATCATTGATTCACTCCCTTCCCAGAGCGTCGAGACAGGCCTCCAGAACCTGCACTTCGGCCTGGCGTCTCAGGTTGGCCACCCAGGAGGCGGCCTGGCGCTTGATCTTGACCGCCTTGAGCACCGCCTCGAGCCGGTCCAGAACATCCAGGATCGGACGCGGCTCTTGTCCCCGGGCGCGCTCCTCCGGAACGTAGACCTCCCGATAGTACCCCTCGATTTCCCCGAGGGTGACCATCGCCCCCCGGCTGAACCGCAGGGAGACGATCTCCTCGAAGAGAAGCTGCTGTTCGACATAGGGCAGCAGGTCTTCGGGAGTCAGGCCGAAGTCCCTCAGCGCCGTCTCTCTGCGCTCGGCCCCCAAGTCCGCCAGAGCCGCGTCGCGCGCCGCGGCGACCCGTTCGGGCGTGACCGTCACCCTTTCTTTGACCAGGTCGATGACGCATTTGAGGTCGATCCATTTGTCGAGCAAGGCCCTCCGTCCCGAGGTCCCCTCCTCCCGGAAGAGGCCGAATGCTTCCAGGATCCTGATATCGACCAGGGTGATGGGCCGGTCATTGACCACAGCCAGCAGGCAATCCAGCACCTCGGGCGGGGAAGGGGAGGCGGGAAGTCCGACGACGCAAGCGCCGGCCAGCGCGATCCCCAGGGCGGTTTTCTTAAAACACATGGCCGATGGTGATGAAAGGAAATATTTTTTTCTGTCCGGTCGGAGCTTGGGGGTTCAAGCCGATGTCCAGACGGATCGGTCCCAGGGGGGTTCGGTAGCGCAGCCCGAACCCCACGGCCCCCCTGAACTTGCCCAGGTCGAAATCCTTTCTTTTGGCGAAAACGTTTCCGACGTCCGCAAAAAACGCCCAGCTCAGGTCCGGGAGGGCGCCGATGAGCGGAAAGGACGCTTCGAGGTTGAAGAGCGCGAGGACCTTGCCCCCCACCGGACGGCCGGACTGGGTGTCCGCGGGCCCCAGCTCGTCGAAATCCGTGCCCCGGAAGGAATTGCTCCCGCCGGCGAAGAACCGCTCATGAATGGGCATCCTCCCCTGGCCCAGGCCAAGCCGCGCGGTGGCGCTCACCCGGAGCGCCGAAAACAGGGTGAGATGGCCCTGGTACTTGGCGAAGAACTTGAGGAAATCCGACTCGACTCCGAAGAGCGGATAAGCCCACTCCAGGGAAACGCTCAGGAACGACCCGCGCGTGGGGTTGACGGAATCGTCTCTGCCGTCCCTGAGGGCGCTCCCGGAGAGCGATGTCTTGGAGAAGGGGAAGAACTGGCGGTCGACCTCGTTCTCGGCGATGTCCAGGTAATAGAGCGTCGTGCTCGACCAGGTCAGAGTGGTCAGGACCAGGAAATCGCCGAAGAGGGGCATGACGCCGCTCAGGCTCGCCCCGCGGCGGTCGAAGCCGTAGCTCGAACGGTCCTCTCTCTCCAGCCAGCCGGTCAGGATGTTTTGAACCGGCAGTCCGAAGAAATACGGCTGTTCGAAAGACACGACGCCCCGCTTCTCCCTGAGGCTGAATTGACCCACGAGGCTGAACTGCGATGCGTCGCCGAACACATTCTGGCGGATGTATTCGGCCGTGCCCCGGGGGCTGATGACGTTCTCCCAGACCGCGAGCTCGAAGGGGATGTTCTTGTTCTCGATGCCCAGTCCGACGGAGGCGTAATTCCGGCCTCCCTCCCGTAGACTGAGGACCACGCTCTGCGTCTCGGCCGAAGTGGAGACCTCCTCGATCTTGACTTCGGTGAAGATCCCCAGGCGCTCGAGGTTCCTCCGGGTTTCGAGGAGAGCCTGCCGATAGGGCGGCTCGCCCTCCTTGAAGCGCAGCTCGCGGAGGATGGTCCCGCGCCGGGTGGCCTTCTGGCCGGTGATGGTGATCTTCTCCACGACGACCCGGCGGCCTTCCTGGACATGAAACACGAGGTTGAAACGCCCCTCGGATTCCTGAAGGACTTCGGCCGTGACCCTCGTCCCCCGCACGCCCTGGTCGAGATAGAAGGACTCCAGACGTTCCATGTCCATCTGGATGATCGGCCGGAAGTAAGGGCCTCCGGGGCGGCTCCCGATCTCTTCCCCGAGCCGGGAGGGGCTGAAGAGGGACGCGCCCTCGATGAGCACGGCCTTCAAGGTCTCCCGGGGCCCTTCGGTCACGGTGTAGACGACGGTGACCGAACGGCCGTCGCGGTCGAAGTCGAGCTCCACGCGCGGCCGGGGGAAACCGTCGGCCCTGTAGAGGTCCTGAATGTCCTCGGGCAGGCTGAAGACGCGTTCTCCGTCGAGGACGCTCCGACCGGGAAAAACGGGGCCGAGCTCCAGGGCGGCCTCGAGATCTTCCGGGGTGAAGTGAGACAGGCCCTGGAACCGCAGGCCCCGGATCAGGCATTTGTCCCCCGGCTCCACATCATGGATCACCCGGAGAAGATTGTCGCCTCTTTCGACCCGGGAGGAAACGAGGGCGAAGAGGAATCCCTTCCTCCTTAAATAGGAGAGGATGCGCGCCTCGCCCTCCTGGAGTCCCCAGTCCTCGAAGATCCTTTCCTCCCATATCGGACGGACAAGGTCCGCGGGCACCGGGGCGCCGTTGATCACGACATCGATTCTTTCCTCGGCCTCGACGCTCACCGTCAGGTCCACCGTTCCCCGGGCGTCGTCGAAACGCGGCTCCCCGGCGGTGACTCCGGCCCTCTGGTAGCCCGCGTTCCGGAGAGCGAGGCCGAAGAGCTCCAGGTCCTTCTCCAGCAGAGAGGGCGCATAGATTCTGCCGGGCCGGCTGGACATCAATCGCCTGAATTCGCGCTCCTCGAGGACGACATCCGACCGGATGTCCACGGAAGAGATGACATAGCGACGGCCGGGCTGAATGTCGAAGCGGATGTCGACCGTTCCGGCGACGCTGTCGGTTACGGCCTCGGCCCCCACCCGTGAAAAGAAATGGCCCTCCCGCCTGAGGATCTCCTCCAGCTCGGCCGCTCCCCTGTTCATTCGGTCCCGGCTGAAAGCCGACCCGGGACGCAGGGACGGCAGGCCGGCGCGCAGGGTCCTGGCGGGGACCTTCAGCCCGCGGGGAAAAAGCAGCCTGCGGACGAGAAGCTTCCTGGCCAAGAAGTAGACGAGGACGTCCTCCCGGCCCGGAAGACGCTCGACCCTCACATCGGAGAACAGGCCCGTGCTGTGAAGCTGGACCAGGCTGGCGTTGACCCGACTCAGGGAAAGGGCGTCGCCGGCCTTCACCGAAACCAGTCCCCGCATTTCCGGGGGAGCCGGCAGGCCGTCGAGGAGGACGTCGATACGGGCGATGACCGTCCCGGCATCGTCCGCCGGAGCGGCCGCCGGCCAGGAGAGAATCAGGACCAGGGCGGCCAGACAGGTCGGACGGAGCCTCACGCTAGAACCTCTTGCGGACCTTAAAATCAAAGCTCATGCGCCCCAGGTCGTCGCGGATGCCGACCAGGGACAGGTTGTCCCCGAGCTCCCATTCCAGCCGGACGATCTCCTCCCGCTGGGTGGACAGATTGGTGGCGTAATAGATGAACAGGTTCCGGCTGATCCTCTTTCCCACGGTCAGGCGGGCGGTCATTTCCGAGGAGGCGCCCAGGATGAAGGGATCGATCCGGAAGCGGTCGATGCTCAACAGCTTGGTCGCCCGCTTCTTGGCCTCCTCGAAGAGCTGAAGGGTGAGCAGCGTCGCCGAGCTGAGCTGCGAGCTCGTCTCGGCCCGGTAGGTGCGCTTGAAGGCCTCGCCCATGACCAGCAGGGCGAGGACGTCCTCGGGCGGCAGCGGGGGGGAGGAGCTGAATTCCGGCTTGAGATGATCGAGGAGACCGGAGAGGGCGAAGCTGACCCTGTAGTCCTTGACATAAGTCTCTCCCCTGAAGTCCAGGTAGGGATCGACGGCCGTGGGGTTGAAAAAGCGGAGGTTGCCGCGCAGAAGAGTGAATTTCCGTTCCTGGAAGAACAGGTACCCGTCCAGCAGCTCGATCTCGCCGAGCAGGATCGGGTCGGCGACCGAGCCCGTGACGTTCAGGTCGAACCGGCCTCGGGCGCGCCCCAGGGAATTTTCCACCCAAGCGTTGTCCTCCGCCCGGAGGTTGATGTTCAGCGTCAGGTCGTCGAAAAAATCCTTCTCCGAGTCCGCCTGGTAAAAGGGCTTGGTGCTGAAACTGAACGTCTCCGACACCTCGCGCCGCCAGGAAAGGGAATGGATATCAAAATCCCCGTCCAGGACGAAACGTTCGCTGTCCTTGACGAGGCGCAGACGGCCGTCGGCCAAAGCACGCGTCCGCTCCAGGGGCGCCAGTCTCAGCCCCCGGCCCTCGAAGGTGAAATCGAGCTCCAACTCCCCGCCCAGGCCGAGAGTCGCTTTCCCCGTGCCCTCGATCGGCCCTCCGCCCAAAGTTCCGTTGAAGGAGCGGAGGGAGAGGGTCCGGCCGTCGATGAAGACCAAGCCGGAAAAATCGTTCACCGCCTGGGAAAAATCCGGGATGGGCAGCAGGGAGCCTTGAAAATCCACAACGCCCTTCACGCCGGGCTCACGGGACGGCCCGCGGACTTCGGCCAGATAGTTCACCCGTCCCCTGGCCCCCTTCCAGGGGAGAAGAATGTCCAGGTCGGAGAACGACCCTTTGACGTCCAGGTCATAAGAACTGTCCGGGAAGCGATAGACGAAGCTCAGGGAGCAGTCGTTCTCCCCGGGCCGGAAGGCGCCCTTCCAGGACGCCTCCAGGCTTTCCCAGGAAAAGAGCAGTTCCGCGTTCCCCTCGGCCCGAGCGGCGGCGAGGCTGCCGTACGCCGGCCCTTCAAGTGAGACGACCCCCCGGACGGGGTCTTTGCCCAGCATTCCCCGGCCGCTCAACTCGAAGAAGATACGGCCTTTGAGGTCCGGCTCCAAGCCGGACAGGTCCAGGGCGCTCCCGCGCATATCGAGGGAGTACGTGTCGTCGGACAATCCCAAGCGGCCCGATCCCGATACGCGGCCCAGGAAATAGGTCAACTCCAGGGAGGGGAAAACAAGCTCCTCGTCCTCGCGATAGACCACCGTCCCCGTCACCTCGTTGAATTCCTGGTCGCCCAGCAGGATCTGGGAGCTGGAGAATGTCCCGGAAACGGTAACCCGGTCGTTCCGGCCGAGGATTTCGAACTCTCCCTGCCCCTCGCCCCGCAGGGGCAGGGGGATGTCGAGCGCCGGGAAAAGACGCTCCATCCGTCCTCGGCTGAGACCGACCTCGGCCCTCCAGCCCGCATCGTCGACCCTGACCTCCGCCCGGCCCATGAGCTCCCGGTCATCGGCCCGGCAGGAGACGGCGACCCGGCCGTCCCGGGTGTCGATATCGGCCGTGCCCTCGACGAAAGCGGCCTCCAGAGCGCCCAGGGCCCCGGGGAAAAGGAAGAAATTCATCCTCACCCGCGGCGCGTCGAAGGGGCCGGAGATCCGCACCTCGGCGTTCCCCCGGCCCCGGATCTCGGGAAAATCGAACTCCTCATCCAGGATCAGGGACGTGAAGCGGCGGGCGAGCTTGATGTCCTTGACCTGACCCGAAAGGCGCATGTCGAACGTCCGGCCGATGTCCAGGTCGGCTTCGACGGCCATCCGCCCGAAGGTGGACTCGACCTCCCGGGACCGGAACCGGACGCGGTCCTGCCCGTC
>VGJG01000089.1 GCA_016867615.1 Candidatus Aminicenantota bacterium
ACCTGAGCTTATGACCCGGCTTCGCGGCCCGGCCGTCGACCGACGCCCGTCCGGAATCGATGAGCTTCTTGAGCCGGGAGCGGCTGACGGCCCGGACGCTCCTGGCCAGGAAGACGTCGAGCCGCGTGCCCGCGTCCCCCGGACCGGCGTAGAGGTCAAGATGAGGCGGCATGCCTCTTTTTGAGGAGGAGATACAGAACGACGCCCGCGGCCAAGCCCAGGATGCAGAAGAACTGGGGCCAGGTCAGAGTGGTGAGCGCCGTCCGGCCCTGGATCAAGACGGATTGGGCGGGATGGTCCCCCCGGAAAAATTCCGTGAAATACCTGATCACCGAATAATTGATTATGTAAAAAGAAAATACCTGGCCGTCGAACGTCTTCCTCCGCAGGATGACGAACAAGACCAAAAAATTGACAAAATTCAGCGCGGACTCATAAAGCTGGACGGGGTGGCGCTCGATCCCCAGGGGGATCCCGGTCAGGTCCCCCGCCCGGGGGTCGTTGAACGTCACGCCCCAGGGCAGCGCACACGTCCGGCCGTAGCAGCAGCCGGCGAGGAAGCAGCCGACCCGGCCGAACCCGTGCCCCAGGGCCAGGGCCGGGCCGATGAGGTCGCCCATCTTCCACGTGGGAAGCTTGTGCTTCCTGAAATACCACAGGGCGAACAGCACGCCGAACAGAAGCCCGCCCTGAAAAACCCCGCCCGATCGGGCCAGATTGAGCAGCTCTCGGGGAGTCCGGATGTAGCGCCCGAAGTCGCTGAAAAGAAGGATGAGCTTCGCCCCCAGGATGGAGATGAGCAGGATGTAAAAAGCCGCGTCCAGGACCCGCGGTGCGGAAAGCCCCTGCTTTTTCCCCTGAACATAAAGGAACCAGAGCCCCAGGGCCACGCCCAAAGCCATGAGGATGCCGTAGCTGTAAAGGGTCAGCGGTCCCAGTTTCAAGGCGGGCAGCATCAGTCTCTCCTTTTAAGGAAAAAGATCAGGATCAGTCCCACGGCGCCCAGGGTGATGCAGGAATCGGCGACGTTGAAGGACGGCCAATGGGCTTTTCCAACGTGCAGGTCCAAAAAATCGACGACATAGCCGGGATGAATGCGGCTGACCTGGTTTCCCAGGGAGCCGGCGAGGATCAGGGACAGGCCGGCGAGCGTCCCCTTTTCCGATGCGGGCGTCTTGAAGAAAAAGTAGAGCACGAAGGCCAGAGCGGCCAGGGAGGCGGCGAGCAGTCCCGCCCGGATCCAGGGGCTGTCGCTTCCTGACAGGAAGCCGAAGATCGCCCCGCGGTTGCGGACGTGGACGAGGTTGAAGAACCCGGGGATGACGGTTACGGCCTGTCCGTGAAAAAGTCGGGCTTCGATGACGGCCTTACTCAGCTGGTCGAGCCCCAGGAGACCGACGGACAGGAGGAGGAAGGGGATCTTGCCTCTCATGGGTGCGCCCGCTCCAGGACCTCGCGGCATCGGCGGCAGAGCAGGGGAAAAGCGGCGCTCTTCCCCACCTCGGTCGAGTAGTTCCAGCAGCGTCCGCATTTTTCACCGGCCGCCGCGGCGACCGCGACCTCGAGGTCCGGTCCGGAATGGAAGGCGACATCCACGCCGGAGACGATGAACAACGAGGCCAAATCGTCCCGATGTACGGCCAGGGGGCCGCGCAAAGCTTCCGGCGCCCTGAGCTCCACCCGGGCTTCCAGGGAATTGCCCAGACGCTTTTCCTCCCGGGCCTTCTCCAGCTCCTTGAGGACCCTGTCCCGGACCTCGAACACGCTCTCCAGGCTCCGGCGCTCCCCGGGCTCCATCCACCGTTCGTCGAAACCGGGAAAGTCCTCGAGATGGACGGAGGAGGCCTTCTTCCCCGAGGCGGGCATCATCCGCCAGGCGTCCTCGGCGGTGAAGGGCAGGATGGGCGCCAGGAGGAGCAGCGTCGAGCGGAGGATGCCGTAGAGGGCCGTTTGGGCGGACCGGCGCTCGAGGGAGCTCCGGCCCGAGCAGTACAGCCTGTCCTTTAGAATGTCGAGATAGAGGCTGCTGAGATCGACCGAGAAGAAGTCCGACAGGACATGGAACACCACGTGGTACTCGAAGTCCCTGTAAGCCTGGAGCACCCGGCGGCCGACCTCCGCCGTTCTGTCCAAGGCCCAGCGGTCGAGGGGACGCATGTCCTCGCGGCCGACGGCTATGCTGTCGGGGTCATAATCGGAGATGTTGCCCAGCAGGAACCTCCAGGTGTTGCGCAGCTTGCGGTAGGCCTCGACGATGCGGGCCATGATCTCCCGGCCGAACTTGGCGTCCTCCTTGAAGTCCAGCATGGCCACCCACAGCCTCAGGACCTCGGCGCCGTTCTGGGAGATGATCTCCTCCGGCTCGATGACGTTCCCCAGCGATTTCGACATCGCCCGGCCCTGCTCGTCCAGGACGAAACCGTGGGTGATGACCGTGTCGTAGGGGGCCCGGCCTTTGGCGGCGATGCCGACCAGAAGCGAGCTGTTGAACCATCCTCGGTATTGATCGTGCCCCTCGATATAGACATCCGAAGGCCAGGGCAATTCCGGCCTCTTGCCCAGGACATTGTGGGAGGCTCCCGACTCGAACCAGACGTCCAGGATGTTGTTCTCTTTGGCGAAATCGGCGCCGCCGCAGCGGGAGCACTTTTTTCCCTCGGGCAGAAAATCCTTTTCGGGCTTGACGAACCAGGAGCTCGAGCCTTCTTGTTCGAAGACGGCGGCCGCTTTGAGGCAGATCTCCTCGTCGGCCAGAACTTCGCCGCAGGCCTTGCAGGCGAAGGCCGGGATCGGAACGCCCCACAGCCTCTGCCGGGAGATGCACCAGTCGGGACGGTTTTCGAGCATGTTGGCGATCCGCTCCCGGCCCCAGGGGGGCAGCCACTGCACCCGCCGGACTTCCTCCAGGGCTTTCGGCCTCAGCTCCGAAGCGTCCATGGAAATGAACCACTGGTCCGTCGCCCGGAAGAGGACCGGATTCTTGCACCGCCAGCAGTGGGGATAAGAATGAGTGATCTCGCCTTTCCCCGGGAGACTCCCTTCTTTTTCCATATCGCTTATGATCCGGCTGTTGGCCTCAAACACATTGAGGCCGGCATAGCGTTCGACATCGGATGTGAACCGTCCCTGTTCATCGACCGGCGCGTAGATTTCCAAGCCGTATTCGACTCCCGTGGCATAGTCTTCCTGCCCGTGACCGGGAGCCGTGTGAACGGCTCCCGTTCCCGTGTCCAGGGTCACGTAGCCCGCCAGGACAAAAACGGACTCCCGGTCGATGAAGGGATGGCGGGCCTTCAGCCCCTTGAGAGCCGAGCCCGGGAATTCGGCCAGGATCTTGACGTCCTTGAGGCCGAGCTCTTCGGTCAGCGAGGGAATGAGCTTTTTGGCGGCGATGAAGACCTCTCGTCCGGACTCGAAAGCGGCGTATTCGTAGTCAGGATGAAAGGCGACGGCCAGGTTGGCCGGCAGGGTCCAGGGCGTCGTCGTCCAGATGAGGACGGAAACTTTGCGGTCTTTCAGCTCCGGGGAGAGCCGGGCCGGGTCGGAAAGGACGGGAAACCTGGCATAGATGGACGGGGAGCGCCGATCCTTGTATTCAATCTCCGCTTCGGCCAGGGCCGTCCGGCAGGAGGCGCACCAGTGGACCGGGCGCTTGCCTTTGTAAACGTTCCCCGAACGGAAGAATGCCGCCAGGCAGCGCAGGACATCGCCCTCATAGACGGGGTCCATGGTCAGGTAGGGCTTGTCCCACTCGCCCAGAATGCCCAGCCGCCGGAATTCCCGGCGCTGGATCTCCACGAATTTACGGGCATAGGCGGCGCATTCCTCCCGGACCTGGAGGACGGTCATGTCCTTCTTCCTCTCCGCCAGCTGCTGATCGACCTTGATCTCGATCGGCAGGCCGTGGCAGTCCCAGCCGGGGAGATAGGCGGTCCGGCAGCCCAGCATGGTCCTGGATTTGACGATAAAATCCTTGAGGATCTTGTTCAGGGCCGTGCCGAGGTGGATATGCCCGTTGGCGTAGGGAGGGCCGTCGTGAAGGACGAACGTCGGACGTCCGGCCCCCTTATCCAGGATCTTCCCGTACAGTCCCTCCTCCTCCCACATCTTGAGGATCTCGGGCTCGCGCTGGGCCAGGCGGGCTTTCATGGCGAATTCCGTGCGCGGCAGGTTGAGGGTGCCCTTGTAGTCGGGAGCGTCGGACATCGTGTTCTCCGGTCGTTTCAAGCCTCGTATTATAGACGAAAAGCCCCGGGTTTCCTAGCGCGGAGAAGAAGCGCGAAACCGCGGCCGGATCCGTCAGGGCCTGCGGAAAAACCGGAAGAGAAAAGAGAGAAACGAGGAGAAGGAGGGGGCTCAGGGCTTGATGAAGTGCGCGCCCCGGCTGACCGGGTTGCTCAGGGCGGCCTGGGTGATGAGCAGGGCCACCTGGATGCCCTGTCTCAGGGCGACGACGTTCTCGTCCATGTGGACTTCCCGGTAGAACTTCTCGATGCGGTGGTTCAGGTATTCGAGGTCGGCTTTGGCCCTCTCCAGCCGCTTGCGGGTGCGGATGATTCCGGCGTAGTTCCAGAGCGTGGAACGGATGGACAGCCAGTCCTGGTTGATGAGGGCCGGGTCGATTTCTTCCTCGTTCCGCGGATAGTACCAGGGATGAATCTCCGAGGGCTTGAAAAGACGGACCGTCGGCAGGTTCTGGGCGATGGCCCGGGCGGCGCGCGTGCCCCACACCAGCCCCTCCAGGAGCGAGGTCGATGCCAGACGGTTTGCGCCGTGAACCCCGGTGCAGGCCGTCTCCCCCACGGCGTACAGCCCGTCGAGCGAGGTTCGCCCCCAGAGATCCGTCCACACCCCGCCGCAGCAGTAATGGGCCGCGGGCACGACCGGTATCGGCTCGCGGGTGATGTCTATGCCGGCTTGGAGGCAGGTCCTGTAAATGTTGGGGAACCGCTTTTTGATGTTGACCTGGGCGTACGATGCCAGGTCGAGCAGGACGTAATCGGAGTCGCCCTCGATCATCTCCTCGTAGATCGCCCGGCTGACCTCGTCGCGGGGGGCCAGGTCCTTGCGGGGGCTGTATTTCGCCATAAACGTCCGTCCCTCGCGCGTTTTGAGTCGGGCGCCCTCCCCCCGGACCGCCTCGGAGATGAGAAATCCCCCCGCGTCCCGGTCGTACAGGGAAGTGGGATGGAACTGGATGTACTCCATGTTGACGATCCGCGCCGCGGCCCGGTGGGCCATGGCGTATCCCGCCCCGATGGCCTCACGGGGGTTGGAGGTGTTGAGGAACAAGGCCCCGCACCCTCCCGTGGCCAGGACGGTCGCCCGGGCGTAGATCGTCCTCACCCGCTGGGCTTCGTTGTCCAGGACATAGGCGCCGATGCACTGGGGCGGACGGTAATAGGCGATGGCGTTCTTCGAGTGATGCGGCACGGTCAAGATGTCCACGGCCGAGTGCCCGGTGAGGAGCTTCAGCCGGCTCCGGTTCTTAAGGGCCCCGATGAGCCGCTCCTGGATCGTCCGGCCCGTGGTGTCCTTGACGTGCAGGACGCGGCGGCGGGAATGACCTCCCTCCTGAGCGTAATCCAGGCAATCGGGCGCGCTCCGGGAAAAGGGGATTTTCAGCTCGCGGACGAGGACGCTCTCGACCAGGGGTTTGCTCTCCTCCGCCAGGAGCTCCACGGCCTCCGGGTTGTTGATGCCGTCCCCGGCGGTGATGATGTCCCCGGCCAGAAGCTCGGGCTGGTCGTCCTCTCCCAGGGAGACGATCCCTCCCTGGGCGTAATAGGTGTTGGATTCCTCGGGGTTGGCGTTCTTGGTGATGACCACGACGTCCAGGCCGTTTCCGGCCGCCTCCAGGGCGGCCGTGGCCCCGGCGATGCCGCAGCCGATGACCAGGACATCGGTATCGATGTCCTGCCGCCGGTCGTGGCCGCGGACGGTCATGCCTCGAACTCCAGGCTGATGTCGAGCGCCGGCGCCGAATGGGTGAGCTCTCCCACGGAGATGAAGTCCACTCCGCAGGCGGCGATGCGGCGCACGCGCCGCAGGGTCACTCCCCCCGAGGCTTCGACGGGGATGCGGCCGGCGACCCAGTCCACGACCCGGCGCATCCTGGCCGTCGTCATGTTGTCCAGCATGATCATGTCGGCTCCCGCCTCCAGGGCCTCACGCGCCGAGGCGAAATCCGTGACCTCGACCTCGATGATCATCCGCGGTCCCAGCCGTTCCCGGACCCGGCGCACGGCCGCGGAGACCCCCCCCGCCGCCACAAGGTGGTTGTCCTTGATGAGGGCCATGTCCGAGAGGCCGCGGCGGTGGTTCACCCCGCCGCCCATGCGCACCGCGTATTTTTCCAGGGAGCGCCATCCGGGCGTCGTCTTGCGCGTGTCGAGGATCCCGGCCCTCGTCCCCCGGACGGCCGCCACGTAGGCCCCGGTCAGCGTGGCGATCCCCGACAGGCGCTGGAGGAAATTCAGGGCCGTCCGCTCGGCCTTCAACAGCACACGGGACCGGCCCCGCACTTCGGCCAGGACGTCGCCCCTGCGGAAATCGCGTCCGTCCGGGACCCTCTTTTTAAAAGACACGGGAGAGCCGGCTTTTTGAAACACGCGTCCGGCGATATCGATCCCGGCCAGGCGTCCCGGTTCCTTGGCTAAAAAACAGGCCCGGGACATCGAGGCGAAAGGAATCAAGCTCTCCGAGGTGATATCCCCCCCGGGCGCATCCTCCCTCAAGGCGGCCTCGATGAGGGACTCGATTTCGGGTGAAATCATGCGGCCATTATAGGCGCTTCCCGGATGACGGTCAATCGAACGTCCTGTTGCCGAAACCGCTTGAAAAGAACACCTTGTGTGTCGTAGCATAAATACCGGGCTGCCGCCGGAC
>VGJG01000090.1 GCA_016867615.1 Candidatus Aminicenantota bacterium
TGAGAAGCTGGCCGACCTCACCTCGGACGACAGGCTCCACGAGACGCGACGGATCATGCACAAGGACCTCCACCGGCACTGACGGCCGTCCGGCGGAACGATGACTCCCCGGGAGCGCTGGCTGGCCGTCCTGACCCGCAGCGGGCCGGACCGGAGGCCCATGGACTACTGGGCCACCCCCGAGGCCGACCGGGCGCTCATGCGCCATCTCGGCTGTGCGACGCGGCGCGAAGCCCTGGAAAAGCTTGGGGTGGACTTCGTGGTCGCCGTCCGGCCTGAATACACGGGACCCGCTCTCCGCCCGGACGAGGACGCCTTCGGCTGCCGCTTCAGGGAGGTCGATTACGGAGGGGGCTCCTACCGGGAATGCGTGCATCATCCCCTGGCGGAGGCGCGCACGGCGGAGGAAGCCGCCCGCAGCCTCGCCTGGC
The DNA here is from genome assembly GCA_016867615.1 of Candidatus Aminicenantota bacterium. GTDB lineage: Bacteria > Acidobacteriota > Aminicenantia > Aminicenantales > JAFGAV01 > JAFGAV01. The sequence goes on from VGJG01000090.1 coordinate 432, forward strand.
CCAGCGCCGACTGGTGGGATTGCCGGCGGCTCCACCGGCAGTGCGAAGGGCTGGAGGACTATCCCCTCCAGGGCGGCGGGTCGGAACCCTTCCTGATCTACAAGAACCTCCGGGGGGAGACCCGGGCGTTCATGGACCTGATCGACAATCCCGAGCTGGTGGAGTATTGTCTGGGGAGGCTCGTCAACCTGGATTATCGGCTCACGGAACGGATCCTCGAGGCCCTGCCGGGACGAGTGATGCTGACCTATGTCGCCGAGGACATGGGCGGGCAGGAGGGTCTGCTCCTTTCGCCGGCCCACATCCGCCGTTTCCTCCTTCCCGGAATGAAGCGGATGATCGCCCTCGCCCATGAGGCGGGAGCCTACGTCTTCCACCACAACGACGGCGACTGCCGCGCCGTTCTCCCGGATCTCGTGGAGGCCGGCATCGACATCCTCAACCCCATACAATGGAGGATCCCGGGGATGGACCGTGCGGCCTTGAAGAAGGATTTCGGTGATCGCCTCGTCTTCCACGGCGCCATGGACAACCAGAGGACGCTGCCCTTCGGAACGCCCGAGGAGGTCAGGAACGAGGTCGCCGACAACCTGAGACTGCTGGGCGGGGGCGGCGGCTACATCCTGGCGCCCTGCCACAACATCCAGGCCGGAACCCCGCCGGAGAACATCGTTGCCATGTACCGGGCCTGCCTGGAGCTCGGCTGAGGAGAGACTATCTCACCCGCCATTCATGGATCCCGGCCGAGAACCCCTCACGGGACCTGAACTCGAGCCTCAAGGCCGCCGTCCGGACGGGCTGGAAGGTCCGGATGTTGAACCGGTCCCTCTCGGTTCCGGATTCCGAGGCGTCGCTCACGGGTTTCCAGGCTTTCCCCTTCAGGTAGAGGACGCGCCAGGAGTCCGGGAGCCGGCAATCCCCCCCCTCGTACCAGTAGACTTCCACGCCCGAGACAATGACGGGCGAGGGGAATTCGTACTGCGCCCATTCCCGCGTTCCCTTCTCCGGCCTCCAGTGAACGAAGGGGTAGGCCGTGTCGCCGGAGGAAGCGGGGTCGCGCCGGTCGTTGAGAGGCCAGGCTTCCCGGCCCCCGGAGGCTGTGGCTTTGGCCGCAGATGCCTTCGACGGCCGGGGCAGGGGGCGCGCTGCTGAGGGATCCCGGGCCAGCCAGACGGCCATCTCCCCGGGGCTTCGGTGCGCCCAGGCGTAGTAAGGGACGGCCATGAAATCTTGAGGGGATGCGACCAGGGACCGGCCGTCTTCGTCGATGCGCAGGGCAGAGGCCCGACCCCGGAGGACCACGACGCCTCCCAGGAGGTCGTCCCGGGTCTGGGGTTCGAGAATGCTCCCGTCGGGTAAGACCAGGTTGGATACGTATCCCGAATTGTCCGCGCCCTCGGCGCAGTATACGATCGGGCCCCTTTCCAGGGCGACGCGTCCCAGGTTCTCCCGGACCCGTTCATCGGCCCCGACCCTGCGGACAGGCATGGGCAGCTCGAGCTCGATCAGGTCGCCGCCGGTCCAAGCGCGTTCGAGGAAGGCCCAGCCCTGTCCGGGGTCGACCGCCACAGTCCGGCCGTTGACCTTCAGGTTTACGGTTGGTTTGGGGCCGTCCGCATAAGCATACAGGCCGCCCGGAAGGGGCTGAAGACGCGCCCATCCGGGAATGCGGACGGCGACCGTGAAAGCGGCTTGGCGTACCGGCTCGAGTCGGATTTGCACCCGGCCGTCCCAGGGGTAGCCGGTGTTCTGGACGACCTGGATTTCGAGGCCGTCGTCCATCGTCACCGAAGCCCGGCTGTCGGCGAAGAGATTGACATAAAGGATGCTTCCCTTGCGGGCATAGACGAAACCCGGGAGGGAGGGGATGAAGCGGGCGACGTTCGAGGGACAGCAGGCGCAGGCGAACCAGGGGCTCCGCCGGTGCTGGCCGAAGGAGGCCAGGGGGTTGGGATAGAAGAAGCGGTCTCCCTCGAGGCCGATGCCCGACAGGATGCCGTTGAACAGGAGCCTCTCCACGACATCGAGATATTCCGGCGCGCCCGTCAGGAGGAACATGCGCTGGCTCCAGAGGGCCATGGCGATCGAGGCGCATGTCTCGCAATAGGCCGTGGCGTTGGGAAGATGATGATCGGGGCCGAACCCCTCGATCGAGCCCGCCGCCCCGATGCCGCCGGTGATGTACATTTTTTTCGATACGGCGTTTCGCCACAGGGTCTCCAAGGCTTCACGGGCGGCCGGTCCGGCGTCGGTCAAGGCGGCGATGTCCGCCGCGCCGGCGTAGTAATAAGCCGCCCGGACGGCGTGGCCGACGGGCTCGGTCTGCTCGGTCAGGGGTTTGTGATCCTGGGCGTACTCGCCGAAGGACTCACGGCCCCGGGTGCGCCCGCGCTCCTCCACGAAGTACCGGGCCAGGTCGAGATACGTCTTGTTCCCCGTCAGCCGATAGAGCTTGACCAGGCCGATCTCGATCTCCTGGTGGCCGGGCAGCCCGCGGCGTTTTCCGGGGCCGAAGACGGAGGCGACCAGGTCCGCGTTCTTGAGGGCGACGTCGAGAAGCGCCCGTTTTCCCGTGGCTTGGAAATGCGCCGCCGCCGCCTCATAGAGGTGGCCGGCGTTGTAGAGCTCATGGCCCCAGCGCAGGTCGGTCCAGCGCTCGGGCGTCTCGACCCAGAGCACGAAGGGGTTCTGCTGGAAGATCGTGCGGGCCGTATAGAGATAGCCGTCCGGTTCCTGGGCCGCGGCGATGACCGAGACGAGCGCGTCGACCTTTTTCTCCAGCCCCGGGTCGGGATGGGTTTTGAGCGCGTAGGCGGCCCCCTCGAGGATCTTGTAGACGTCCGAGTCGTCAAAGGGGTAGCGGCTGTGGAAGATGCGCTCCGGAGAGGAGCCCGCGAGCAGCGCCGCGGCGGTCTCGAAGTTCCGGATGCGGCCCGTCTCCTCGCATTGCCGGATCGCGTAGGGGATCGTCAGGCGGCGGTTCGTCTCCAAGCGCCCCGCCCAGAAGCGGTCGGTGAAGGACACCCGGGTAAAGGGGACGGGCTCCAGATCGTAGTCCGGTCTCAGGGAATCCAGGAGTGTGACCTCATAGACCAGGGCCGTTCCCGGGGGGATGACGAAACGCTTTTCACCGCGGCGCTCGCGGCCGTAGAAAGCCCGGTCGCCGTAAGCCAGGCCGGCGGGGGCGATGACGAGCCGTTTCTCGCCGGTCTCCATGGACGCCAGCGCGGATGCCAGGGCCGGCGTCAGGGTGTTCCGTCCCGGAACGTAAACGAACGGCTGGGCCGGAGGCGCGTCCGACGGACGGCCTTCATCGGCCGTGCTGTAGAAGGCTTGTCCGGAGAGCGTCCGGCCGGTATAGATCACCCTCAGCCGGTCGGTTGGAGCGGGGTGGGCGCCCCGTCCGGGGGCGAGGATCTTGTGGCGCGCTCCGGAGGGCATCAGGAGTGCTTCGGGCCAGGAGGAGGCGATGAGCGCCGCCTCGCGCCGGTCGCGGAGACGCGCCTCCTCCCGGACGCGACGGCGGGCGTCTTCCAGGAGCCGTACGAACGCCCGCCTGTCGGACCGGAAGGCCGCCGCGCCCGGTCCGGAGCGGACGATATCCACCGAGGAGATCGCATCCCCCTGAACGATCCGATAGACCGCCTCCAGGCCCTCGACCACGCGGCCGAAGACCGTGTAGTTTCCGTCGAGATAAGACCGCTCGTCCAGGGTGATATAGAACTGGCTGCCGTTGGTGTGCGGTCCGGCGTTGGCCATTCCCAGGACTCCCGCCCGGTCATGGACGAGGCCCGGGACGATCTCGTTGGGGATGGAGTAATCCGGGCCTTCCGCGCCCTGGCGGTCGGGCCGCCCGGCCTGGATGACATGACCGGGAACGACCCGGTGGAACTTGGTGCCGTTGAAAAAAGGCCGTCCCGGGGGGAACACTCCGTTGTCGATCGTTCCCTCGGCCAGACCGATGAAATGGGCCGTGGTGAGCGGCGCTCGACGATAATCGAGCTCGAGGACGATGACGCCCTTGTCCGTGTTGAGGCGGGCCAGGATTCTGTCCTCCGGGCCGGGACTCTTCTCCGGGTGAAGGGGCAGGGTCGAAAGGAGCGCGATCACCATCGAGGCGGTTTTTTTCGCGGGATGGGACATGGGTTTCCTCCGGATCGATTTCATTTTGACAGGGAAGGTCGGAAAGGGCAAGCGGCTCGGAAGGCTTGACTGGGTGCCAAGTCGGGGATAGGATTCTCCGGGGAAGGGACACATGGCTCCTCTCGCCGTCGCGGCCTTCGGAGAGATCATGCTCCGGCTCTCTCCGTCCGGGAAAGAGCGGCTGCTGCAGGGTGCGCATCTTCAGGCCTCCTTCGGGGGAGGGGAGGCCAACGTGCTCGTGTCTCTGGCGGCGCTCGGCCATCGGACGAGGTTCATCACCTTTGTTCCGGACAATGCCCTGGGAGACGCGGCAGCGGCCGAGCTGAGGAAACGCGGCGTGGGCACGGATTTCGTCCTGCGCCGGGAGGGCCGCTTGGGGCTCTATTTCCTCGAGCACGGCTCCGGTCCCAGGCCGTCTCAAGTCCTTTACGACCGTGAACGGTCGAGCCTGGAAAAGGCCGGTCCGGGCGACGTCGACTGGGGACGGGCCCTGAAGGGAGTCGCCTGGTTCCACGTCACGGGGATCACGCCCGCGTTGAGCCCGTCGGCCGCTGCCCTGACAGAGGAGGGCGTCCGGGAGGCGCGCGCCGCGGGAATCAAGGTCTCGCTCGACCTCAACTACCGCTCCAAGCTGTGGAGATATGGAAAGACGGCTCCCGAGGTCATGGGCGGATTGGCGGCAGCGGCCGATATCCTCCTGGCCAATGAGGAGGACTGCCGGAAAGCGCTCGGGATATCGGCCGGGACGGACTCGAAGGCGGCGGCCGATCTCCGGTCGGCAGAGAAATTGACCGCCCTGGTCATGGAGCGTTTTCCGGGGCTCGAAGCCCTGGCCGTCACCCTGCGCGGCAGCCTGGGCGCCGACCGCAATCTCTGGACGGCGGTCTTGAGAACACGGGAGGGTTTCTGGTGCGGGCCGTCATACGACATCTTTCCCGTCACGGACCGGGTGGGCGCGGGCGACGCTTTCGCCGCCGGGTTCATCCACGGCTGGAGCCGGCCGTTCGGGCCCGAGAAAACCCTGGGCTTCGCCCTGGCCGCCTCATGCCTCAAGCACACGATTCCCGGGGACTGGAACCTGATAAGCGAGTCCGAAGCCTTGGGGCTGCTCGAGGGAGACGGCTCCGGCAGGATAATAAGATGAGAGCCGGTACCGCCGCTCTCGCCGCGGCCGTCCTGTCGGTTTTCCTCCCGACGGGCTGTCAACGGAGCTCCGGGCCGCTGCCGGAGGGAGTTCAGCCCGTCAGCAGGGTCCTGGCCCTGGGCCGGGCTCCGGTGGCGATGGGTTCCCCTTTTTCGCTGTCCTCGGGAGCGGGCGAGCCGGAATTCGCCGTCCCTGTCCGCAACGTGACCGATGCCGCCGTGAACGCCGTTCTGTGGACGGTCGTCCCCTTCGACAGAGCGGGGAACATCATCCAGGACGGCGAGACCGACGGCGGTTACGAAGACCCCCTGAACCCCATCCGGCCGGGGGAGGAGGTCGAGTTGACGTTCGGCGTCTCCTCAACGGATGCTATCCGGGTCAAGCTGGTGCTGAGGGAAGTGGTCTACGTTCCGCCGATCCCGCGCGGGACCGAAAACCCGGCGGCCCCCCGGAAGTGGGCCAACCCTTATTACCGGGCGGAGCTGGCGGTCGCTCGGGGGATCGCGCTGCCCCGTTAGAATCCTCCGGCGAAAGGGAACTTTGCTGCGCAGAGGGCGTATAGTATTAGGAGATATCCCGAGCGGAGGTCGCACATGTCAGAGAATCAAAAGACACGCTTCAGCGTTTCCGGCGACGACCTGGTCAACGCCGTGAAGAAGCTCATCCATGAGGGGAACATCCGACGGGTGAGGCTCCTCCAGGGCGAAAAGCCTCTCATCGATATCCCCCTGACCGTCGGCGCCTCGGCGGCGGTCATCACCGTCCTGGCGGCGCCGGTGCTGGCGGCCGTGGCGGTCATCGCCGCCCTGGTCAGCGAGTGCACCATAGAGGTCGAGAAAGTGGGGGATTCGAAGGAAGAAGGCGGCCCGGAAAAACCCGGCCGGAGCTGAAAGAAATCCTGCGAAAAATACTTGATTTTGTCTCCGGAATTCCGTATATTATTAAAAACCTTGTTTTGCTGGCTGGACAAGGACAAACATTTCTTAATCCCCCTTATAACTAGATTTTCCCCTTAACAGCCAGCACTTCATCATCCGGCGGCCGGGGGACCGCGGGGCTCTTTACGAATTTCAAAGATTTCTGTACACTTCTTCGCTTCACATGAAATCCGATTTCTTCCGTCGGGACTTCCTCCTCGCCCTGACGGGGTATTTCTTTCTTTT
>VGJG01000091.1 GCA_016867615.1 Candidatus Aminicenantota bacterium
GGGGCGCCGCAGGCCGTTCCCCCTTCCGCGGGTCCTGCATGGACTGCTGCTGGCCGTCCTGTATCTCATCATCCTCTTCTCCCTGCTCCGCAACGTCATGGGCATCAACATCACCCCCTTCCTGACCACCTCGGCCATTCTGACCATGATCATCGGCCTGGCGCTTCAGGGGGTGCTGTCCAATATCCTTTCGGGCATGTCCCTTCATTTCAGCAAATCCTTCGAGCGCGGGGACTGGATCCGGGTCGGGGACCAGGAGGGGGTGGTCATGGACACCACCTGGCGGGAGACCCGGCTTCTCGACCGCAACTCCAACATCATCGTCGTCCCCAACACCGTCATGGCCTCCGAGAAAGTGACCAATTTTTCCCTGCCGGACAAGAAGACGGCGTTGTTTTACGCCGTCCGGGCCGGGTTCGACGCTCCGCCGGCGGCGGTCCAGGAGGCGCTCCTCGAGGCCGCCCGGGATGTGCCCGAAATCCTGTCCTCGCCCCGGCCCGTGGCGCTCGTCCGCGGGAATGACGATCTGGGGATCTCCTACGCCCTCAAATTCTGGATATCGGATTTCAGCCGAAGGGACGTTCTCCTGACCGAGGTCGGGCGGCTGGTCTGGTACAAGCTCCGCCGCCGGGGCATCGCCGTTCCCCTCCCGGTCGGGGAAAGCGTCACGGCACTTGTCGGAGCCGTCTCCGGCGTCGGCCGGGCGCCAGAGGGGGAGAGCCCGGAGGAGGCCAACTTCCGCGATCTGTTCGGCTCCCGGTTCCTGAGGGTCGAGGAGGGAAAGGGCAAGGGCCGTCTTCTCCTACCCGCCCGGGAGGTCCGCTCCCTGGCCGCCCGGGTGAAGCGGGAAAAATTCTCGGCCGGGGAGGTTCTGTTCCGCCAGGGGGAGCGCGGGGAATTCTGTCATGTCGTCGCCCGCGGCCTCGTGCGCGGCGAGGTCGTGACCGAGGAAAAGGGCAAGCGGTATGTCTCGGAGTTCCGGACGGGACGGGGCGGGATCGTAGGCGAGATGTCGCTCCTCAGCGGCCTGCCCCGGACGGCGACGTGTTCGGTCGAGGAAGAGTCCGAGCTCATCAAGATCGATGCCGAAGCTTTCGCCGCTCTCCTGTCCGGCAACGAGCGCCTGGCCGAGGCGATCGCCCGGACCGTCAGCGAGCGCAACCGCCGGAACCAGGATGTCCTGGCCAAGATCAAGGAGCTCTCGGCCCGGGACATCGCCGCCTCCTGCAGCAAGAAGTCCATCCTGGCCCACCTGAAGAGCTTCGTCAGGTTGTTCCGGTCCTAGGACATGATCCGAGCCTGTCTGATCGTGTTCCTGGCGTCGGCCTCCGTCCTCTGGCTCTCCACCCTCGGCTACGTGCTTCTTCTCGAGGTCGCCCGCTTCTTTCGCCGCAGGCCCCGGACGGCTCTCCCGGACTGGCCCCGGATCGCCGTCGTCGTCCCCACCCTGAACGAGGAGGCAAGGATCGGGGACAAGATCGAGGACCTCCGACGGACCGACTATCCGGCCGAGCGGGTCCGATGGGTGATCGTCGACGGAGGGTCCGGAGACCGGACGGCGGCCGTCGTCGGGTCGAGAATTCCAGGCATACCGCCGAAGACGCGGCTCCTGTTATCTTTCCGAGCTTCTGCGGAGATCGCCCGGAGAGCGATGTTCGCCGTCCTGGAGACTTACGCGGGGCGTACGGATCTGGCAGATGACCGGCCTTCCCTGGGCGGCGGCCGTGGCGCTTCTTTCGGGAGCCGTCCTCCTGTTTCTTTCGCTCTTCGGGCTCGAAAAGAACCCCCCCGGGCAGGGACCGCGGGGAGGGGAAGCGCGCAGAGCGGCCTGAGCCGGCGGCCCGCATGACGAGGAAGTTTGCCTCAAGGCGGTGTTCCGATATAATGGCTCTCTGAAGAGGGTATTTTCGGCTCAAAGGGAGGCGGTATGAGGCTGGGGATGATTCGACTCCTGGGATGTTCGGCCCTGACTCTTTTGTTGCTGATCGGTACGGGATGCGGGAACGGAGGCCGCGACGCGCGGGAAGAAGCGTTCTCTATCCGGGCAACAGGCGAGGAGAACGGCGCGCTCCGCCTGTCCCTGGATCTCGGCGGCCTGGAGAAGCCGGAGGGCAGGGAGGCGTTCCCGCCGATCTTTCACCTGCCGCCCGTCAGGCAGGACGAGACCGGGACGTGCTGGGCCTTCGCCGCCACGTCGCTCCTCGAGTCGGAGCTGAAGAGGCTGGGTAGGATGGAAGTGAAACTGTCCGAGATGCACACGGCCTACTGGGAATATGTCGAAAAAGCCCGGCGGTTCGTGAGGCGCGAGGGCGATTCTTTCCTGGGACAGGGCAGCGAGCCGAACTCCGCCCTGGCGCGCATCAAGCAGTACGGCCTCGTCCGGGCGTCCGACTACAGCGGACTGCCTCCCGGAAAGACGTCCCACGACCACAGTCCTCTCTTCAAAGAATTCAAGGATTACCTGCAGGCGGTTTCCGCGCGCCGGGACTGGGACGAAAGTCGAGCGCTTTCCGGCGTCCGGGACATCCTCGACCGGCACCTGGGGAGGCCGCCCGAAAGGATCGCCGTCGACGGCCGGGACCTGACTCCCCTGGAGTATCTCGGTGAGCTCGGTCTCGAGCCCGACGACTACGTTTCGCTCATCAGCTTCCTCCATCTTCCGTTTTACGCCCGTGGCGTGTTCCGCGTGCCGGACAACTGGTGGCGGAGCGAGGATTATCACAACCTTCCCCTGGACGAGTTCTATGAGGCGCTCCGTGGCGCCCTGGGCGGGGGATACACGGCCGTCCTGGCCGTGGATTTTTCGGAGCCGGGCTACAGCGGAGAAGAGGATGTGGCCGTCATCCCCAGCTTCGACATTCCCCGGAACCTGATCGACCAGTCGAGTCGGGAATTCCGGTTCGCGAACGGAACGTCGACCGACGACCATTCCGTTCACTGCGTGGGCCTGACGCGGAGCAAGGATGAGGACTGGTTCCTGATCAAGGACTCCTGGGAGAACGCCTACCGGGGCGCCCACAAGGGCTATTTCTTCTACCGCGGGGATTATGTCCGCCTCAAGTGCCTGATGTTTTTGACCCACGGGGACGCCGTTCGGAACATCCTGGCGAAGTTTCCGGCAAGCTGATGGGATTCGAAAGGGGAGAATGAGGACCGTGAGGAGAACGCCGATGTCGAACTCAAGAAAGGCGATGACCGCCGCTTCGGTTTTCGCCGCCCGCATCACGGCCCTGGCCTGGCTTGCGGTCGGAGCGGGGACGGTGTTCCTGTCCCCGGCCTGCAAGGAAAAGGAGGCGCGGAGGCGTTTGACGTTGAGCGATTTCGACACGCTGGCCCTCAAACCGCCCATGGGCTGGAATTCCTGGAACAAGTTCGGCTGCGACGTGGACGAGAAGCTGGTGCGGAGCATGGCCGAGGCCATGGTCGAAAGGGGGCTGGCCGCCGCGGGCTACGAGTACGTGGTCATCGATGACTGCTGGCAGAAAGACCGCGACGCCCGGGGGAACATCCTCGCCGACCCCGAGCGGTTCCCCTCGGGCATGAAAGCCCTGGCCGACTACGTCCATTCCCTGGGGCTGAAGTTCGGGCTCTATTCCTGCGCCGGGGACAAGACCTGCGAGGGGCGGCCGGGAAGCCGCGGCTACGAGGAGCAGGACGCCCGGCAGTACGCCTCCTGGGGGGTGGACTATCTCAAATACGACTGGTGCCATACCGAAGGCCTGCAGGCCGAGGAGGCCTATAAGAAAATGCGGGCCGCCCTGGAAGCCGCCGGCCGGCCCATCGTCTTCAGCATCTGCGAATGGGGCCGGAACCGGCCCTGGCTGTGGGCCCGGGGCGTCGGCCACTTATGGAGGACGACGGGAGACATCAAGGACGACTGGGAGAGCGTTCTCAAGATCCTGGACCTCCAGGTCGGACTCGAGGAGTACGCCGGGCCCGGCGGCTGGAACGACCCGGACATGCTGGAGGTGGGCAACGGCGGCATGACCGCCGATGAATACAAAGCTCATTTCAGCCTGTGGTGCCTTCTGTCCGCGCCCCTGATGGCCGGGAACGACCTGAGGACGATGTCCCGGGAGACGGAATTCATCCTGACCAACCCCGACGTCATCGCCGTGAACCAGGACGCCCTGGGCGTCCAGGGGAGGAGGTTCCGCAAGGAGGACGACCGGGAGGTCTGGGTCAAGCCGCTGGCCGACGGGTCCCTGGCCGTAGTGCTCCTGAACCGCGGCCGGGTCAAGGAGCGGATCGCGGTCTCCTGGGCCGAGCTGGATATCGAGACGTCCACCTGCTTCGTGCGCGACCTGTGGAGGAAGAAGGACCTGGGACGCTTCCTGAGCGGCTATGCGGCCGACGTCCCGCCCCGGGCCGCGGTCATGGTCAAGGTCAAACCCTCGAACATCATCGATTGAGTGAGACGGAGGAGGCTCGGCCGACGTCTTCATCCCTGAAGGCCGTCGATCAGGCCCGCTGCCGGGCGCGGACCGGCGATCGGCGGTCCGACCGGGACGTCAGCGCCCGCCGGAGAAAGGATCTCGATTCGAGGGAAGGCCGTTGAGATATCGCGTCAGAATGACCGCCTTGAACGGCGGATTCGCCGTCTGGGTGCCGGCCCTGCCCGGATGCCGCGCCTTCGGCAGGAACGAGGACGAGGCGCTGGAGAACATCAGGCAGGCGATCCGGTCCACCCTCGAAGCCCTGGAGGAGCAGAACGCCCCCTTTGATTGCCGGGAGGTCGATATCCGCTGAGGGCCTGCGGCTTTCTCCCGCCCCGGTCCCGCCCTGCGGCGGCGGGAGGAGAGACGCGGCGGCGCTCAGCCCGCCAGCTTGTTGAGCTCGCTCTGGACGATGGCCGGCATGATGATGCCGATGAACCAGAAGAGCAGGAACCACATGACGGTGTTGTTGTCCTTTTTGACCTGGGTCGAGAACGCCTCGGCGTATTTGTACAGCCAGTAGATGTTGGCGATGGGGACGATGAGCAGCCAGGCTGTCGGGATCTGAGCGCCCAGGCTGTTCATCTCGGTCTTGGTCTTGACCATCCAGACGATGAAATAAATGCCGAAGGTCACGATGCTCAGGATGTAGACAACGAGGACGTCCCTGCGAGTGATTGCGGCCATGTTTGCCTCCTTACCTGACAGATGTATTATCAAAACCGCTCTCGGATGTCAAATCCGAGACGGGCCGTATCTATCCTTGCGCACGGGTTGGGGGTTGCCTTGCCCGGGCTCTTCGATTATAATAAATTCGGGATTCAAGGCAAAAGGGAATTTTCTTAAAAACGAGGTCGCGTTTTGTCCGAGAGGGATGTTGTCGTCATCGGCGCCGGGCTTTCGGGCCTGTCCGCCGGAATCTACGCCAGGCTGAACGGCTATCCCTGCCTCATCCTGGAGCAGAACAGCGGGCCGGGAGGGGTCGCCGCCTCTTGGAGACGAGGGGAATATCTCCTGGACGGCGGCATCCATTTCCTCTCGGGCCACAGGCCGGAGGACGCGACGTCCGTCGTATTCCGGGAAATGGGGGTGGATCTCGAGGGCAGGGTGGCCGAAATGAACGTCTACGGCCGCTTCCTCGACGAGAACAACGGCCGCCGGGTGGACGTCACCCGGGACCTGGATCGCCTGGCCCGCGACCTCAAGGGCTACGCCGGCGAGGACCTTGAGACCATCGACCTGTTCTTCCGGGGCGTTCGCCGGTTTCGGGGCCTGGACGCGGGGACGATCGGCCTGAGCCGCGCACCGGAACAAACGACGCCGCTGGTCAAAATGAGGGAGCTGTGGGCGGTCCGCAGGGCCTGGGCGTCGTTCTCGGGCGTTTACCGCCGGTCGATGTCCGATTTCGCCCGCGCCTGCCGCGACCCCTGGCTGCGCAGATTTCTGACCGGGCTCTTTCTCCCCGACGTGCCCGTCTGGTTCGTGAGCTTCCTGCTGGCGCTTCATGCCGACGGAGGCCTGGGCTATCTCAAGCACGGCAGCCTGGATTTCGTCATGTCGCTCGAGAAGCGTTTTCGCGATCTCGGCGGGGAGGTGGCCTACAACGCTCCCGTGGAAACCGTCCTGGTCGAGGGCGGCCGGGCCGCGGGCGTCCGGCTCGGGGACGGAAGCCTTCATCGCTCGGGCGCCGTGATCTCCGCCGCCGACGGCCGGGAAACGCTTTTCCGGATGCTGGGCGGGCGCTATCTGGACAAAGCCGCTGTCGGCCGTTACACGGGCTGGAAGCTCGTCCCCTCCAACCTGACCGTGTCTTTCGGGTTGAGACGGGAATTCCCCAACGAGGTCCCCCTGACCACGATCTCGCTGATGCATCCGATCTCCCTGAACGGCGTCAAAATCGAGGACTTGCTGCTGCGGATCTTCAACTACAGCTCCGCCTTCGCTCCCAAGGGCCGTTCCGTCCTCCAGGTCTGGGTCGAAGCGGATTTCGATTTTTGGCAGTCGCTGAGGGAAGAGGACCCCTCCCGTTATGCCGCGGAGAAGAGGCGGGCGGCCGACGAGATCCTCAAGCGCCTGGAGAAGCATTATCCGGGAATCGGCGGCCAGGTCGAAGTCGGCGACGTGGCCACGCCGGCCACCTTCCGGAGGTATACGCGCAACCAACGCGGCGCCGCCATGGCCTGGATGCCCACACCCCGCTTCTTCAGAACATCCCTCCGCCGGACGCTCAAAGGCCTTTCCCATTTCTTTATGGCCGGCCAGTGGGTGTCCGGAGCGGGGGTCATTCCCTGCCTCTATTCCGGAAGGCAGGCCGCAGCGCTCCTGTGCCGTTCGGACAAGAAGCCTTTCAGGGTATAATCTCTCCCGAAAGGAACCGGTCATGGTCGATGTCCGGGAGCATGTCTATGACGACGACCCCCGCCGGGGCCATCCCGACGTC
>VGJG01000092.1 GCA_016867615.1 Candidatus Aminicenantota bacterium
ACGACGAGCAGCTTGTCCGCCGTCGGGTCCAAGAGCTGTCCCAGGACCGAGGTCTTTCCGTTTTTCCTGGCCCAGAACCCGTCCAGCCAGTCCGTCAGCCAGGCCGCGGCGAACAGGGAAGCGGAGAGGATCTCCCGCCCCCGGAAGTCGGAGAGGATGATGATCACCAGGAAGGGGATGACCAGGATCCGGAAAGAGGTCAGGACGTTGGCCACGTTCATCGGAGGCAGATATATACCACCGCCGTCATGAAGTCAAACCGGGCCTCTCGTCGCCGAACCGCGCATGACGCCTCGCTCCCTCCCCTTGGTTTCATAAATTGGCTGACTCTCTTCCATTCTCTGTGGGCTGGCCGCCTCTCCAAATCTGTGATTTTGGCAGTTTATCAATAGGGTCCTGTCGCGGCTCTCCCCCGGCCGTGCTCGCAGCAGGGCTGCTGCGCGCGGGCGGGGGGCCCCCTCGCCGCGCCACCCTTCTACGAACATCTGGCCATCACAGATTTGGAGAGGCGGCCACCCTACAAAGATTGGAAGAGAGCCTGTCGATCACTGTTTAGAGGGAAGGGGTTCGGCGTGCGGCGCGGTTGCATTGAGGGGCGGCGGCGGATATATTGGGTGAGCCGAGATGACCGGACACGATCCCCAGACGCCGATGATGGAGCAGTACTTCCGCATCAAGCGGGACCACCCGGACGCGCTGCTTTTTTTCCGCCTGGGGGATTTCTACGAGATGTTCTACGAGGACGCCGAGCGGGCCTCCCGGGTCCTGGGAATCGCCCTGACCTCGAGACAGAAAGTCCCCATGTGCGGGGTGCCCCATCACGCCGTCAGCTCCTACCTGGCCAAGCTTCTCCGCCGGGGACACAAGGTTGCGGTCTGCGAGCAGGTCGAGGACCCCCGCGGCGCCAAGGGCGTCGTCAAGCGCGAGGTGGTCCGGGTGCTGACTCCAGGGACGGCCGTGGAGGTCGAACCCGAGGACGCCCGGGAGAGCCTGTTCATCGCCTCCCTGGCCTTCGGCCGGGACGGCTGGGGATTGGCCCTCATGGACCTGGCCGCGGGCGAGATGAGAGCCGCGGAGGGAGGCCCCGGCGAGGAAAAGACGCTGAGCGACGAACTCTTCAAGGCCGGTCCCCGCGAGGTGGTCTTCTCCTCGGAGGACGAGGCGCGCCTCGATGCTCTACTCTCCGGAAGCTCATTGGAAGTGCCGTCACGGAGCCCCGTCGAACCCTGGGCCTTCGACGCGCCCCGGGCGCGCAGTCTTCTTCTCGAGGAGCTCGGCGTGTCCACCCTGGCCGGGTTCGGCCTGGAAGACAAGCCGCTGGCCGTCGCCGCCGCCGGCGCCCTGGTCCATTATCTTCGAAGGGTCCGCAGGGATTCCCGGCAGCTCATCAGGCGGCTGACCGGCCTGCCGCTTTACGGGCATCTTTTCCTCGACGCCTCGACCGTCAGGAACCTGGAGCTCGTCCGCAACATTCGCGACGGCAAAGTCGGAGGCTCGCTTCTATCGGTCCTGGACGAGACGGTCACCTCCATGGGCGGCAGGCTGCTCCGCGACTGGCTTCTCAAGCCCCTGCTCGACCCGGAGCGCATCCGGGACAGGGCGGCCGCCGTGGAAGAGCTGGCCGGAGCTCTGCGGGCTCGCCAGGAGATCCGACGGACGCTCAAGGACGTCCTGGACCTCGAACGCCTGGCGGGCAAGGCGGCCCTGGGCGCGGCCGGGCCACGCGACCTCGTGGCGCTCAAGAATTCTCTCCGGCCGCTCCCCGGCCTGCGGGCGCGGCTCGAGCCGTTCCTCTCTCCGCTCCTGCGCCGGCTGCGCCTGGAAGAGGACGACGCCCAGGATGTGGCCGACTTCATCGACCGGTCTTTGCTGGACGAACCCGGGACGCTGATCACCGAGGGCGGCATCATCCGCGACGGTTTCAACGCCGAGCTGGACGCGTTGCGGAACATCAGCCGGTCCGGGAAATCCTTCCTGGCCGAGCTCGAGACGAGGGAGAGGGCGCGCACGGGGATCGCCTCGCTCAAGGTGCGCTTCAATAAGGTGTTCGGCTACTTCCTCGAGGTGACCAAGCCGAACCTGCCCCAGGTCCCCCCGGATTACATCCGCAAGCAGACCCTGGTCGGCTCGGAGCGTTTCATCACTCCCGAGCTCAAGGACTACGAGGAGAAGGTCCTCCATGCCGAGGAGCGCATCGGACGTCTCGAGCACGGGTTGTTCCTCGACGTCCGGGAGAGCGTGGGACGCGAGGCGGCGAGGCTCCTGGCCGCCGCCCGGCGGGCGGCCGAGGTCGACGTGCTGTGCGGGCTGGCGGAGGCGGCCATGCGGAGAAACTATGTCCGGCCCGAGATCCGTGAAGACGACCGCCTCCTGATCCGCGAAGGCCGTCATGCGGTCGTCGAGGCTTCGTCCGGAGAGCCGTTCATCCCCAACGACACGGACCTCGACCGGATCGACCGCCAGATCCTGATCATCACCGGCCCCAACATGGGCGGCAAATCCACTTACCTGCGGCAGACGGCCCTGATCGTCATCCTGGCCCAGATGGGATCGTTCGTCCCGGCGGGCGAAGCGTCGCTGGGCATCGTGGACCGCATCTTCACCCGCATCGGGGCGATGGATTTCCTGAGCCTCGGACAATCGACGTTCATGGTGGAAATGGTCGAGACGGCCGCCATCCTGAACAACGTCTCCCCCCGCAGCCTGGTGCTCCTGGACGAGGTGGGGCGAGGGACGAGCACTTTCGACGGGCTGAGCCTGGCTTGGGCTGCGGTTGAGTTTCTCCACGAGCGGGAGGACATCAGGCCCAAAACGCTGTTCGCTACGCATTATCACGAGCTGACCGAGCTGGCCCTGACCCAGGCGCGCATTAAGAACTGCCATCTGGCCGTCCGGGAATGGAAGGGGGAAGTCGTGTTTCTGCGGCGGATCGAACCCGGTCCCTCGGACCGGAGCTACGGCCTGCACGTCGCCAAGCTGGCCGGGATACCGGAATCCGTCCTCGACCGGGCGCGGGAGATCCTGTTCAACATGGAGAGGCAGGAGCTGGACGAGACCGGACGGCCCGCGCGGGCCCGCAAATCCGCGAAGGGGAGGGACAGGAACCAAGGCCTGTTGTTCGGCGAGGAACGGGAAAGGGAGATGCTGGACGAGATCCGCCGCGAGCTGGCCGGCTTGAAACCTTCCTCCCTGGACCGTGAGGAGGCCGTCGCACTGCTCGAGCGGCTGATGTCTCTCTCCGATCCCGTCCGTAAATGAAGCGCCGCCCGCGTCCCGTCGGGGTGTCGTCTTCAGTCTTCGTCTCGACCGTCCTCTTGTTCCCCTTCTTCCCCTCCCTCTTCTTCCTCTTCTTCGTCTTCTTCGTCCTCTTCGTCTTCGTCGTCATCGTCCGTGTTCAGCTCGTCTTCCTCGTCGAAGGGTGTTTCGCCGGATTCTTCCTTGCGCTCCTCCAGGGCCGCATTGAAGTCATCCCGGTCGTTGTAGAGACGGATGGCGTTGGACGCCGAATCGCTGTACAAAAGCTCGAAGTGGTCGTCCTCGATGATGCAGAACACGGACAGGCTGTGATCGGTCTGGAGATTGCCGACCGTTTCCACGATGTCGGCGGACTTCTTAAGTGCGTCCAGCGTCAGCCAGCTTGAGACTTCGATTTCTTCCATGAGCGACTCCTGTAAAGAAAAACATAGCCATTTTTTTCTTTTTGTCAAGACGAACTTGACAGCCGGGGCCGCGCCGCTTATTAAAGAAGAATGAGCCCCCCGGGGCGCAACGAGGAGAACGATGATGTCCGGTGAGAAACTGACCGTCATGTCGCAGGACGCCTTCCGCCTGGCACAGACCAGAGCCGAGGAGCTGGGCCACCAGGAGGTCCGAACGGAACATCTGCTGTGGAGCTTTCTCCAACAGGCGGAAAACATCGTCAACTCCGTCCTGGCCAAGTCCGGGACGGACGTCGGCCGACTGAGGTCCGGCCTGGAGGCCCTGTTCGAGGACATCCCCCGAGTGAGCGGCGGGGAGACGTATCTCGCCCCGGACCTGCGGCGTCTCTTGGTCGGCGCCCGCGGGGAGGCGGAGGCCCTCAAGGACGAGTACGTCTCCACCGAACACCTGCTCCTGGCCATGTTCCAGGAGCCGACCGCTCCGGTCGGACGGCTGCTGAAGGAATGCGGCCTCGGCCGGGACGCGGTTCTCGGCGCCCTCCAGGAGCTGCGCGGCAGCCAGCGCGTGACCGACCCCGAGCCCGAGAGCAAGTATCAGGTCCTGGACAAGTACACCCGAGACCTGACGACCCTGGCGCGGTCCGGAAAGATCGACCCGGTCATCGGCCGGGAGGACGAGATCCGGCGGATCATCCAGGTGCTTTCCCGGAGGACGAAGAACAACCCCGTGCTCATAGGCGAGGCGGGAGTGGGCAAGACGGCCATCGTCGAGGGCCTGGCCCAGCGCATCGCCGACGGCGACGTGCCCCAATCCCTCAGGGACAAGAAGCTCCTGGCCCTGGACATCGGAGCCCTGGTGGCCGGGACCAAATTCCGGGGGGAGTTCGAGGACCGGCTGAAGGCCCTCCTCAAGGAGGTCAGGGAGTCCGAGGGGCGGGTCGTTTTGTTCATCGACGAGCTTCATACCATCATCGGCGCCGGGGCGGCCGAGGGCGCCGTGGACGCTTCCAATATGCTCAAGCCCTCCCTGGCCCGCGGGGAGCTGCGCTGTGTGGGGGCCACGACCCTGAACGAATACAAGAAGCATATCGAGAGAGACGCGGCGCTGGAAAGGCGATTCCAGCAGGTGTTCGTCGGCGAGCCCTCGGTCGAGGACACGATCTCCATCCTGCGCGGTCTGAAGGAGAAATACGAGGTCCACCACGGGGTCAAAATCACGGACGCGGCCCTCCTGGCCGCGGCCACGCTCTCCCAGCGCTACATTTCCGGACGGCAGCTGCCCGACAAGGCCATCGACCTCATCGACGAGGCCGCTTCGCGGATCCGCATTCAGATCGACAGCCTCCCCGAGGAGATCGACGTCCTGGAGCGCAAGCTCAAGCAGATCGAGGTCGAGCGCCGGGCGCTCAAGAAGGAGAAGGACGCGGCCTCCCGGGAGAGGCTGACCAAGCTGGCCGGCGAAGCCTCCGAGCTCCGCTCCCGGGCCGACGCCCTGAAGGCCCATTGGAGCCTGGAGAAGGAGATCATCGAAGCGGTGAAGACGCTCAAGGAGGAGTCGGACGGTCTCAAGGTCGAAGAGGCCCGGGCCGAGCGGCGGGGGGAGCTGGAGAGGGTGGCCGAAATCCGCTACGGCCGGCTGCCGGCGGTTCAGAAACAGATCGAAGACCGGACCCTCCGGCTGGCTGAGGTCCAGAAAAAGTCCAAGATGCTCAAGGACGAGGTGGACGAGGAGGACGTGGCCCAGGTCGTCTCCCGCTGGACGGGCATCCCCGTGTCCAAGATGCTCGAGGGCGAGGTCGAGCGGCTGATCCGGATGGAGGACCATCTCCGGCTCCGGGTCGTCGGGCAGGACCGGGCCCTGCGGGCCGCGGCGGACACCGTGCGGCGGGCTCGGGCCGGCATCCAGGACGCCGCCCGGCCGCTGGGCTCGTTCCTGTTTCTCGGTCCCACGGGCGTGGGCAAGACCGAGCTCGCCCGGGCCCTGGCGGAATTCCTCTTCGACGACGAGAAAGCCATGGTGCGTCTCGACATGTCCGAGTACATGGAGAAGCATTCCGTGGCCCGTCTCGTCGGCGCGCCCCCCGGCTACGTGGGCTACGAGGAGGGGGGGCAGCTGACCGAGGCGGTCAAGCGCCGCCCCTACGTCCTCGTCCTGCTCGACGAGGTGGAGAAAGCCCATCCGGACGTGTTCAACATCCTGCTCCAGATCCTGGACGACGGGCGGCTGACCGACGGCAAGGGCCGAACGGTCGACTTCAAGAACACGCTGATCATCATGACTTCCAACCTGGGCAGCCAAGTCATCAAGGAGCTCAGCGGGGATTACGAGGCCATGGAGCGGGAGGTGCGCCGCATCCTCGAGTCGCATTTCAGGCCGGAATTTCTGAACCGCGTCGACGAGACCATCATCTTCCGGCCCCTTTCCCGGGAGACGCTGCTGCGGGTGGTCGACCTGCAGGTTGCGCTGCTGAGGAAGAGGATGGAGGCCAGGCGCATCGGGCTCGAGGTCACCCTTCGGGCCAGGGAGCTGTTGGCCGAGCGCGGTTACGACCCCGTGTACGGCGCCCGGCCCCTGAAGCGCACGATCCAGCAGGAGCTGCAGAACCCCCTGGCCATGAAGCTTCTGGCCGGGGAGCTCAAGGAGGGCGATGCCGTCAGGGTCGATGTGGACGGGCGGGAAAATTTGGTTTTTTCCAAAATACCGTGACCGGGAGTCCGGGGTGTGATACTCTTTTTATCGTAAGCGAGACGGAGGAGTGGATCATGATGGATGTTGAGGAGATCAAAAAGGCCGTGGAAGCCGTGCGGCCCCATCTGCAGATGGACGGCGGCGATGTGGAGTTCGTGGAGGCGACCGAGGACGGCGTGGTCAAGGTCCGGCTTCTGGGCGCCTGCCAGGGATGCATGATGCGGCAGATGACCCTGTCCAAGGGCATCGCCGAGTTCATCAAGAAGAAGGTCCCGGAAGTGAAGGACGTCCAGGCCGTTTCCTGAGGGGGTCGAAGCCGACGGAGCTTCACCGGCGGGGCCCGAGCCGAGCCGAAGATGAGAAAAGCCTCGACCGTCCTCTTTTGTCTGGCGTTTTTTCCCTCGATCGCTTCGGCCAACGGGCTCAACCTCAACGGGCTCGGCTCCCGGGCTGTGGCCATGGGAGGAGCCTTCGTCGGCATGGCCG
>VGJG01000093.1 GCA_016867615.1 Candidatus Aminicenantota bacterium
CCGAAAGCCTCCCGGGCCGCCCGCCTCATGAAAAACCGGTAGAACGAGAATTTCGAAGGGGATCGTCCCCCGCAGCACTTCGCGTCCTCCCCGTCGCACAGGACGACGCCGCCCGGCCGGACGTGGGCGATGTGCTTCCGGCATTGCGCGCAGTCGAAGGCCAGGAGGACGTCCACCCCGTCGGGCCGCCCGAAGACTTTTCGGCGCGAAGCGCGGATCGTGTAGGCGGACTCTTCGCCCCTGATGTTGGAGGGGAAATTCCGGTAGGTGAGCGTCCGCCAGCCGTGCCTCTTCAGGACCCGGGCGAGCACGTTGCCGGTGAACAGAAGCCCGTCCCCCGCTTCGCCGACGATGAGGACGGAGACGCCGTCCCTCGCGGCCTGTGTCCCGGCCTGCGGAGCGTCGTTCACCGCCCCGCCCTATTCCCAGTCGAGGAGACGCCGCTCGCCCCGGAGGGCGCGGATGTCGGTGGCGTCCTGGCTGACTTCGAGGCAGCCGCGGTAGCGTCCCTCGCCGTCCCGGACGGCGAAGTAGCGGATCAGGACGAAGCGTCCCTTGAGATTGATCCAGAAATCGGCGACGTCCTTCTCCCCCTTGCGGAAGGCCTCCAGGATCCGGTTCACCACGTGGAGGCTGGAGGCCGGATGGCAGTCCTGGACCTTCCTGCCGATGACCGCCCGGCTCCGGGGGAAGATGCGCTCCTTGCCGTCCGAGTAGTAGCGGACCCTGTCCTCCTCGTCGACCAGGGTCACGTCCAGGGGGAGATGCTTGAGGATCAGGTTCACCTGCTCCAGGGAGAGCGCGCCCGTGTCGAGGGGGAGGCGGGCCAGGGGTTGTTCATATGGAATCCTGGGCGCGTCCTCCGTTCCCGCCGGTTCGGGCCGCCAATCCCGTCCGGGAACGACGCCCCAGGCGTAGCCGACTTCCTCCTCTCCCCGCTTGACTCTGGCCCAGTCCCCCGCCTCCAGGGTCTCCAGGCTCATGGGGAACAGGATCTTCTCCTCTTTGTAGATCATGTCCCGGAGCTCGGTCAGGACCTTCTTCCCCCGGGCCGCGAGTCCGGTCGCGTCCCCCGAAGCGAGAGAGGAGGACGCTTCTTTGAGGCGGCCGCGGATCTCGTTGTCCACGCCCCACATGACCTTGGACGGACCGCTCACTCCCCTATCCTCCAGGACCGGGAAGAGCTGATTCTCTTTCTTGAGGAAGTGCTTATCGACCTCCGCCAGCGAAGCGAACGCCTTCTCGAGCTCCGTCTTGAGGCCGGCGGGGATCGTGCCCCCGCCGGGCCCGGTCGCCTCGGCCAGCAGCGTCTCGGCCCGGCCGAGGATCCGCTCCAGGGCCCGGTTCTCCGCCCAGAGCGTGTGCAGGGGATGTCCGGGGGGAACGTCCGGGCCTTTCTGGGAGTCGAGCGACTCCTTGAAGACCTGGACGTGGACGTCGCACAGGCGCTGGACTTCCTCGACGGGCATTCCCTCCTGGATCAGCCGCTGCTCCATCTCGGAGATCTCGGCCGGACTGACGTTCTCGATCAGGGCCGCGAAGCGCTTCTTCAGCCGCTCCAGGTCCTGACCGCTGTGGAGGTCGCGGATGATGTCCTTCAGGATCTCATGCCGCGCTTCGCGGGTCAGGGGCTCCTCTCCCCCGACGGCTTGCAGGGCGACCGAGACGTCCTCGTTCGTCACCCGGCGGATCTCGGCGGCGATGTCCGACAGGAGCTTCTCCAGGGGCACGTCCCCCATCCGGGCGGCCTGGGACAGGCTGGCCACCCGTCCCACCGTGTTGCGCATGACGGGGTTCTTCAGCTTCCCGAAGGCGGGCGTGAGCCGGACCAGAAAGTCCAGAAGAAAGGGATGGGCTTTCAGCAGGTCATGGAGCTTCGTCCCGGGCGTGAGTTCCATACTCTCCTCCTGGTAAATATTATTACACAAATATCCTATAAAATAAATAGGGTTCAAACGGCGGACGCCGTGACGTGCGGACCGGAGGCGGAGATGTGTTAAAATATGCGGGTTCTACGAGGGCAGTCATGATCGTGCGGGCGGCGGAATTCCGGGAGAAGAAGCTCTTCGTCAGGCTTTTCGGCCCGGACGTCTATGCCGTGGGGGGGTATGTCCGGGACCTCCTCCGCCGGCGCCCCGTAGAGGAGATCGACCTCCTGGTCACCCGCCACACCGTCGAGGCCATCGTCCGCAAGCTCTCGCCTCACGGCCGCGTCAACCTCGTGGGACGGAGCTTCGGCGTCATCAAATTCACCCGGCGGGGCAGGACCTACGACCTGGCGCTCCCCCGCCTCGATACGGCGGCCGCGGCGCGCGGCGCCCGGGGCCACAAGGACATCGCCGTATCGGCCGACCCGTTCCTCCCCCTGGAGAAGGACCTGGGCCGGAGGGATTTCCGGTGCAACAGCATCGCCCTCAGGCTCCGCGACGGGGCGCTCATCGACCCCTTCCAGGGCCGCAGGGACATCTCCGGCCGGGTCCTCCGGGTCACGAGCCCCGAGGCCTTCCCCGAAGACCCCCTCCGGGTACTCAGGGCGGCCCGTTTCGCCTCGGTTCTGGGTTTCAGCGTGGCGCCCGAGGTCTACGAGCTCTCCAAAGACATCGACCTCTCCGGCCTGAGCGCCGAGCGGGTCGGGGACGAGCTTTTCAAGATGCTCCTCTCCTCCGAAAAACCCTCGATCGGCCTGGAGGAGATGTTCCGTCTGGGAGCGCTGAGGCAGCTTTTTCCCGAGGTCTACGCCCTGACCCTGGCCATCCACGACCCCGTGTTCCATCCCGAGAAGGACATCTACGGCAACCACACGGTCTGGCGCCACACCCTGCTCGCTTGCGACCAGGCCTCGCGGCTGGCTCGGAAAGCCGGATTGTCCCCGGAAAGGAAGCTCGGGCTCCTGCTGTCCGCCCTGTTCCACGACACGGGGAAGCCCGCCGCCTCCGCCTGGGAGTTCAAGAGGGGCCGCATGGTCCTGACCAACATCGGACACGACTCCCGGGGGGAGAGCGCGGCCCGCAAGGCCTTCGACCGACTCAAGATCTTCTCCTGGAACGGCTACGACCTCAGGAGGACGGTCCTGCTCCTCGTCCGGCACCACCACCGCGTCGCGGAGCTCTGGGCGAACCGGAAGCTCGTGACCCGCAAGGCTTTCAACCGCCTGGCTCACGACGCCGCGGGGGAGATCGAGCTTCTGGTCCTGCTCGACGCCGCCGACCGGGCGGGCCGCAGCGACAGGCCGGTGAGGGGTCTCGACGCCGCGGCGCGATGGACCCTCAAGAAATTCGAGGAGCTCCGTGTTTCGCGCGAGACGATCAAGCCCCTGATCCTCGGCCGCGATCTCATCGGCCTGGGCGTCGCCCCCGGTCCGGAAATGGGGCGGCTGCTGAAGGCGCTGTACAAGATGCAGCTGGACAACTCCTTCGAGGACAGGGCCGGCGGCCTGAAGGCCGCCCGAGCCCTCGTCGGCCGGGGGCTGGCATGAAGGTCCTGGTCACGGGCGGGGCGGGCTACGTCGGCTCTCATACGGTCCGGGCCCTCGCCCGCGCGGGACATGAACCCGTCATCCTCGACAACTTCTCCACCGGACGCCGGGAGCTCGTCCAGTCCCGGGAAGTCATCGAAGCCGACCTGGCCGACGCCCAAGCCGCGCGTCGGGCGTTCGCCGGCCGGTCGTTCGAGGCCGTGCTCCATTTCGCCTCGTTGATCGAGGTCGGGGAGTCCTTCGCCGACCCGCAGAAGTATTACGCTCACAACCTCGGCTGCGGGCTCAACCTCCTCCGGGCCATGCTCGAGGCCGGGGTGAAGAAGCTCGTTTTTTCCTCGAGCGCCGCAGTGTACGGCGTTCCGAAAACGACGCCCATCGAAGAATCCCACCCCCTGGAGCCGGCCAATCCCTACGGCCGAACCAAGCTGTTCCTGGAGAGCATCCTCGAGGATTACGGGCGAGCGTACGGCCTGAAGCACATCTCCCTGCGCTACTTCAACGCCGCCGGCGCCGACCCCGAGGGCGCGTTGGGAGAGATGCACGAGCCGGAATCCCATCTCATCCCCAACATCCTGCTCTCGGTCCTGGGCCGGAACGCGGGCTTGAGCCTCTACGGCACGGATTGGCCCACTCCCGACGGCACGGCCGTCCGCGACTACGTCCACGTCACGGACCTGGCCCGGGCGCATGTTCTGGCCGTGGAAAGACTGTCCGCCGGCGCGGCGAGCGACCGCCTCAACCTCGGGGCCGGCCGCGGCCATTCCGTCCTGGAGGTCATCAAGAAAGCCGAGGAGATTACGGGCCGTACCGTCCCCTTCACCCCTCGGCCTCCCCGCCCGGGCGACGTCCCCACCCTTCTCGCCTCCCGGGCCAGGGCGGAAAAGGTTCTCGGCTGGAAGCCCGAGCTCTCGGACCTGGAAACCATCATCCGCACGGCCTGGAACTGGCACAGCCGGACGCACGGCTGAGCCGCGCCGGGCGCCGAGGCCCTCATCCTGCAGATTTCTTCCAGCCGGAAGCATCTCCAAATCTGTGCGGGACCCTATTGATGATCTCCCAAAATCACAGATTTGGAGATGCTTCCTGAACCATGCGGCGAATTGACAGGACGTCCGACGAGCGGTTACAATGCCGGGGAAATAATGAGAAAACAGACAATCGCCCCCATCCTCCTGTCCCTGGCCCTCGTCCTCTGGAGCTGCGCGCCGAAACCCGCGCCCCAGACCGCTCCCCCGGCCTCCACAACCGCTGCCCAGCCCGAAACACGGGCGGTCCAACCCCGCTCCGACCAGCCGACGCCGGCGAAACAACCCGAGACGCCCGTTCCCCTCGCTGAAAAAAGGGCCGCGGCCGAGCCTCCCCTCCCGGAAGCCGCGGGGACCGCAGAGAACGTCGACGCCGCGGCGCTCATGGAGGAAGCCCTGGCGCTCTGCGAAGAAGCTCAGGCCGCCTGGGAGCAGGGCGACCTCGACCGGGCCGTCGCGGCTTTGGACGAAGCCTACGCCCTCCTGCTCAGGATGACCCCCCCGCCCGAATCCCCCCTGTGCGACGAAAAGAACGACCTGCGCCTGAACATCGCCAAACGGATCCAGACCCTTCACGCCGCGCGTCTCCGGCCGGGCCGCGAGAACAACAAAACCATCCCCCTCGTCGAAAACCGCTACGTGCTCGCGGAGATCGAGTCCTTCAAGAACCGCGAGAGGAAATTCTTCGAGGAATCCTACATGCGGTCCGGCCTCTACCGGGACATGATCCTCGAGGAGATGAGGAAGGCCGGCCTGCCGGAGGACCTGGGCTGGCTGCCCCTCATCGAGAGCGGGTTCAAGATCCGCGCCCTGTCCCGGGCGCGGGCCCTGGGCCTGTGGCAATTCATCGCCAGCACCGGCTCTCTCTACGACCTCAAGAGGGACCGCTGGGTCGACGAGCGGATGGACCCGGTGAAATCCACCCGGGCCGCCATCCGCTACCTATCCGACCTGCACACGATGTTCGGGGACTGGACTACGGCCCTGGCGGCCTACAACTGCGGCGAATACCGCGTCCAGAGGGTTATCAACGCCCAGCGCATCAATTATCTGGACAATTTCTGGGATCTGTTCGCCATGCTGCCCTACGAGACGGCGCGCTTCGTTCCCCGGTTCATCGCCGCCGTATCGATCATCAAAGACCCGGCCAAGTACGGGTTCAACCTCCCCCGGCCCTACCCGCCCCTGAAATTCGAGACGCTTTCGGTCGGCCAGCCGGTCAAGCTGTCCTCCCTGTCCACGGCCCTGGGGCTCGACCCCTCGGAGCTGGCCTTCCTCAACCCGGACCTGCGCTATGACGCCACTCCGGAATACGCCTATGAGCTCCGCGTTCCGCCGGGGTCGGCCGAAAAGACGCGGGAAGCCCTGCTCGGCCTCCCCCGCTGGATCCCCCCCGAAGCGACGACCTCGCTCTACATCGTCCGCCGCGGCGACACGCTGTCGTCCATCGCCCGCAAGCACCGGACGTCCGTGGCCGCGCTGAAGAGGCTGAACAACATCCGGGGCACGCTCATCCATCCGGGACAGCGGCTCAAGGTGCCGGCGCGGGGCGGAAGCTCCTTCGTCGGCGCCGAGGATTGACCCCTCCGGAATCACTTCTTCCGGACGTCTTTCTTGTCCTTCTTTTTCTTGACCTTCTTCTTGAACTCGGAGCCGACGAGCTCCAGCATGGCCATGTCCGCTCCGTCCCCGGCCCGGGGACCGAGGCGGACGATCCGGGAGTATCCGCCGGGGCGCTCGGAGAAACGGGGTCCGAGATCGTCGAACAGCTTCTTAACCGCCGATTCCTTGCGGACGAAACTCAGAGCCTGACGGCGGCTGTGGAGCGTCCCGCGCTTGGCCAGGGTGATCATCTTCTCCGCCAGGGGACGGGCTTCCTTGGCCTTGGCCAGAGTGGTGCGGACCCTTTCTCTTTCCAGGAACGATGTCACCAGATTCCGCAACAAGGCCTTGCAGTGGGAGGTCGTCCTGCCCAGCTTTCTTCCTTGTACCCGATGCCTCATGCGTGCGCTCCTTCCGTTCGTCCCGGCGTCCGATCAGTCGGACGCCCCCCGGCTCTCGCCCTGGAGGCGTTCCAACAGCTTGGGATGCAGGTCCAGGTTCAGGCTCAGCCCCAGGTTGGAGAGCGTGTCCTTGATCTCCGACAGCGACTTGCGTCCGAAATTCTTGGTCTTGAGCAGGTCGTCCTCGGTCTTGAGGACGAGCTCGTAGATCTTCTCGATCCCGGCCGAGCGGAGGCAGTTGTTCGACCGGACCGACAGCTCCAGATGCTCGATGGGCTTGGAC